>JAAURV010000087.1 GCA_012032065.1 Hyphomicrobiales bacterium | reverse complement strand
CGGGCCGCGCCGTCACGCCGATGAGATAGGCATCCCGTCCCGCCTTCGAAACAGAGGTGACACACGGCGTTCTCACCTTGTGCTTGACGATGTTGTCCTCGCCCGCCTTGTCGGTCAGCATCAGCGGCAGCACACGGCGTTTCGTGCCGTTGAAATCGAGGGTCAGGATTGCGCCTTCGAAGGTGTTGTAGATGCGCGTGTCCTCGCCGCCGTCGGCGAGGAATCCGCACCGAGATTCCTGCTTCTTGAATTTTTCAAAGGCTTTCGCTCCCGGACCGTCGAGGCGGCGGGGTTCCGTAAGTTCAATGGGCGGCCGGGCCAAAGCCGGAAGGGCAAGAGCAATAAAGGCCAGAATCAGGATGAGAACGCCGCGCATGGGTCGCGGACCATAGCGCATGCTCCGGGTTGCCGGGAGGGCCGCCTTATGAGACCATACCGCCATGTCCCATCCGTTGTTTCCGGGCACCCGCGAACACCGCATCAGCCACGATGGCGCGGAAATCTTCGCGCGAGTCGGCGGCAATGGACCGCCACTACTCCTGCTGCATGGCTTTCCGCAGACTCACGCCAACTGGCATAAAGTGGCGCCAGCGCTCATGCAGCGCTTCACCTGCGTGCTGCCGGATTTGCGAGGGTATGGTTACTCCTCGTGTCCTCCGAACGATACCACAAACCGCCCCTATTCGAAGCGCGTGATGGCGGCCGACATGATCGCGCTGATGGGCTCGCTTGGCCATCAGCGCTTCGCTGCCGCGGGCCATGACCGCGGCGCGCGCGTGACCTACCGCATGGCGCTCGATCATCCCGGGACGCTGACATGCGCGGCGCTCCTCGATATCGTGCCGACCCACGCCATGTGGCACGGCATGAACCGCGCACTTGCCATGAAGGTCTATCACTGGCTCTTCCTCGCGCAGCCCAATCCGCTCCCCGAAATGCTGATCGAGCGCGGGCCAATCGGCTTTCTCGACTACACGCTGGCGAGTTGGACCAAAGCCCGCGATCTCTCATGTTTCGATGCGGAAGCGCTGGCCGAATACCGCCTGCACTACGCAATCCCCGAACACATCCACGCCACCTGCAACGACTATCGCGCCGGCCAGACCTGCGATCTTGCCGATGACGAGGCTCGACCTTGCGGCCGGCGCAAGATCAAGTGCCCGGTGCTGGTGATCTCGGGCGATGCCGGCATTCCGGCCCATCACAGCGATACGGTCGAAACCAGCGATCCCGTCTCGGTGTGGCGGCAGTGGTGCGAGAATGTGCGAGGCGGCGCCATCGACAGCGGACATTTCCTCATGGAAGAGAACCCGCAGGCCTTCCTCGCAGCGCTCTTGCCCTTCCTCGATGCCCACGCCGTTTGACCGCCAGTCGGCATTTTCGGGAACCGGCGAGGCGGATATTCCGCTGGCCGCGCTCGAAAGTTATCTCCAAAGGGGTCTCGAAGGATTTGATGGGCCGCTTTCGGCGCGCAAGTTCAAAGGCGGGCAGTCCAATCCCACCTACCGCCTCACCACGCCCACCGTATCCTATGTGCTTCGCCGCAAACCATCGGGCGCATTGCTTCCCTCGGCGCACGCGATCGAGCGCGAACATCGTGTGATCCTCGCGCTTCATGGAAGGGGCTTTCCCGTCGCTCGCCCGCTGCTTCTCTGCGAGGACCCCAGCATCATCGGCTCCTCCTTCTATATGATGGAACACATGGAAGGCCGCATTTTCTGGGAGCCGTGGGCGCCTGGGCTATCGGGAGAGGAACGCCGCGCTCTCTTCGCATCGCTTAACGGGACAATCGCGAAGCTTCATAACTTCGATCCCGCGGCGCTCGGCCTTTCCGATTTCGGCAAGGCGGGGAACTATGTGGGCCGCCAGGTGAAGCGCTGGAGCGAGCAGTATCGCGCCTCCGAGACCGAAATCATCCCGGAGATGGGCCGATTGATCGAATGGCTTCCGGGTGCCGCGCCAGCGGATGCGATGCAATCCGTGGTCCACGGCGATTTCCGGCTCGACAATGTCATCGTGCATCCAGCGGAACCACGCGTCATCGCGGTTCTCGATTGGGAACTCTCGACGCTCGGCGACCCGCTGGCGGATTTCACCTATCATCTGATGTCCTGGTTCATGCCCAAATTGGCGGATGGTTTCGGCATCGGCTCGCTTCTGGGCCATGAAACGGAAGCTGGTATTCCGGCGCTCCAGGACTACATTGCGGAGTACTGCCGGCTCACAAACCGTAGCGGCATTGCCGATCTCGACATGTATCTCGCATTCAATTTCTTCCGCCTCGCCGCCATCCTGCAGGGGATCGCCGGGCGCGTGCGCGATGGGACCGCCACGAACCGCCACGCGCTCGACATGGCAAAGCAGGTGAAGCCCCTGGCGGAGACCGCCTGGCGTTTTGCCGAAAGGGCCGGTGCATGAGCGGCCCTCGCATTGGTTTGGCACTCGGTGGCGGCAGCGCGCGCGGGCTTGCGCATATTCCGATCCTCGAAGCCTTCGACGAGTTAGGAGTGAAACCCGCGGTCATCGCCGGATGCAGCATGGGCGCGGTCGTCGCCGCCGCCTATGCGGGCGGCATGACCGCATTGGACATGCGTCTTCACGCCGAGAAGCTCCTCAACAACCGCATGGACGCCGCACGCTACGTCTTCGGCGCACGTCAAGTGAAGCTTCGCGAACTGCTGTCGCTCAAAGGCTTCGGTTCGGTGCAGATTAGCGGCGAGCGCCTCGCCGATCTGGCATTGCCCGACAGTCTGCCTACGAATATCGAAGACACGAAAATTCCGCTCAAGATCATCACCACCGATTACGAGTTGTTGCAGGAACGCGTTCTCACCTCCGGCAGTCTGGTGAAAGCGGTGGCCGCGTCGATCTCTATTCCGGGCGTCATCACCGGCCCCAAATTCGACGGCCGCATTCATGTCGATGGCGGCGTCACCAACCCCGTGCCCTTCGATCATGTGCGCGAGGGGACCGATCTCACCGTCGCCATCGACGTTACCGGCCGCCCGCGCCCGCCGGTCAAAGCGCATCCCTCCAACATGGAAATCGCGGTGGGTTCGCTGCTCATCATGTTCCACGAGATCGCCGCCTTGAGGCGCGCGCTCTCGCCGCCTGACATCTATATCGAACCCGATCTCAACGGCTTCGGCGGCGGCGACTTCTTCCGCGCCAAGGAGATATTCGCGGCGATGGAGCCGGTGAAGGAAAAGCTCAAGAGATCGCTGGATTTGCGAATCGAAAGAATCACTTAGGCGAAAGTCCTCTCCTGCGAAGCGGGAGAGGAGGGGACCCATCATGAGTCAGCATGATGGGGAGGTGAGGGTGAGTCAGAGAATTTCTTGACGCCCCCTCACCTTCCCCATGCCGCTTCGCGTCACGGGTCCCTTTCCTCTCCCGCTACAGCGGGAGAGGACTTTCTCCGCTCCCTGAAGAACTCCCGCATCAGCTCCTCGCCCCTCGCCGCGCCAATGCCGCCATAAACTTCTGGCCGATGATGACAGGTCGGCTGCCCGAAAAACCTCGGCCCATGATCGACCGCGCCCATCTTCGGGTCTTCCGCCGCGAAATAGAGCCGTCTCACCCGTGCGAAGGAAATCGCAGCGGCGCACATGGCGCAGGGTTCGAGGGTTACGTAGAGATCGCAGCCCACTAGCCGCTCGGAACCCAGCGCTTTCGCGGCCTCTCTTATCGCCAGCATCTCGGCATGGGCCGTGGGGTCTTTCAGCTCCAACGTGCGGTTTCCGGCCGCTGCCACGGTTTTGCCCGACGAATCGATGATCACGCAGCCCACGGGCACTTCGCCACGGGCCTGAGCCGCCTCGGCCTCCGCGAAGGCGAGCGACATGGGTTCTGGCAGTTTGGGCGTCATCATGGCAAATGAGGCCCTCGCGTCTGTGAGGTCAAGATGAGTTCCTTCAAAGGCGAATCTCCGCCATCGGCCCGGCCGCCGCGGCTCTGGCGCTATCACAAGCCGTCCGGCCTCGTCGTCAGCCACAAGGATTCCGAGGGCCGCCCCACGATATTCGAAGCGCTGAAGGACAAGCTGCCGCGCGTGGTCTCGGTCGGCCGCCTCGATCTCGACACCGAAGGCCTGCTTCTGCTCACCAATGACGGCGAGACCGAGCGTCTCCTCGAACTTCCAGCCACCGGCTGGGTGAGGCGCTACCGCGTGCGGGTCAAAGGCAAGGTCGACAAAAAGAAACTCGATAGTCTGAAAGACGGCATCGAAGTGGACGGCATCCGCTACGGCCCGATTGAAGCCCGCGCCGACAGCGCCAAAGGCGCCAACAGCTGGCTCACCATCGCCATCCGCGAGGGCAAGAACCGCGAGGTGAGACGGGTGTGCGAACATCTTGGGCTCAAGGTGGCGCGGCTCATCCGCGTTTCCTTCGGGCCGTTCCAGCTTGGCGAACTGGCCCGTGGCGCCATCGAGGAAGTTCCGGCAAAAGCACTGGCGGAGCAACTGGGCGGCAATTTCAAGGACAGCGATGCGGATCGTCGGCGGCAAGTTCAAAGGGCATAACCTCTCCGCACCATCGACAACAGCCACACGCCCCACCTCCGACCGGGTGCGCGAAGCTATCTTCAACATCCTGGCGCACGGCATCGAAGGCTTCGACATCGACGGCACACGCGCAATCGATCTCTGCGCCGGCACCGGCGCGCTGGGTCTTGAGGCGCTCTCGCGCGGGAGCCGCTTCTGCCAGTTTGTGGAGGATGACGCAGGCGCGCGAGGCCTGATCCGCCGCAACGCCGATTCGCTCGGCGTCATCGGCCAATGCAAAATCTGGCGCCGCGATGCCACCAGGCTCGGCGGCTGCGCCCCGCAAACGCCCTTCGATCTCGCCTTCTGCGACCCACCCTACAACAAGGGGCTCGGCGAAAAGGCGCTCAATGCGTTGGTCGAAGGCAAATGGCTGACACCGGGCGCGGTGGTGGTTCTGGAAGAGGCCGAGAAGGCACAGGTCGCCGACGTCCCCGGTCTCGAACTCCTCGACACACGAATCTATGGCGATACGACGGTGAGGTTCTATCGCGCGAGCTAATCCTTCACCCCTACCCGCTTCGCGGGGACTACCTCCTGCCAAACAGCCTCTCGATATCCGGGAGCTTCAGTTCGATGAACGTCGGGCGTCCGTGATTGCATTGGCCGGAGTTGGGCGTTGCTTCCATTTCGCGGAGCAGCGCGTTCATCTCGTCAGGGCGAAGCGAGCGGCCGGCGCGGACCGAATGGTGGCAGGCCATTGTCGCCAGCACGTGATTGATGCGCTCCTCGACGCCAGTACCTTGTTCCGGTTCCGCGAGTTCATCGGCGAGATCACAGACGATGGCGGAAATCGAACCGCCTGCAAGCGCTGCTGGAAACTCACGCACCAGAACCGCCCCATCACCGAAGGCCTCGAGCACCACACCCGCCTCCGCCAGCATGCCGCGCGCTGCATCCAGCCGTTCGCGCGCCACCGGATCGACATCGACGACTTCGGGCACGAGCAGCGGCTGCGTCGCGATCCCCCTCCCTTGCCGCTCCTGCTTCAACCTTTCATAGACAAGCCGTTCATGCGCCGCGTGCTGATCGACAAGGATCATGCCATCGGGAGACTGTGCCACGATGTAGGCGTTGTGAAGCTGCGCGCGCGCCGCGCCCAACGGATGCGATGCATCCGGCATTTCGAAAGCTGCCGCAGGAGCCAACGGCGGCATGTCCATCATGAAGGCAGCCTGCTTCTCCTCGAAACCAGCGGGTTGCGGCGGCCACGGCCGGAAACTTTGCGCTGCCGCGCGGGCCAGCGTGGCATCGGCTTTCGGCGTGCCCGCAGCCAGCGCCTCGCGGATAGCGCTCACGATCAGGCCGCGCACCATTCCAGAGTCGCGGAAGCGCACTTCGGCCTTTGCGGGATGCACATTCACGTCCACGCGGTCCGGCCGGCATGTGAGCATCAGGATCACCGACGGAAACCGCCCGCGCGGCATCAGGTCCGCATAAGCGCCGCGGATAGCACCTGCGATCAGCTTGTCGCGCACCGGCCGGCCGTTGACGAAAGCGAACTGGCGCGCGGCCTGCGCCTGCGAGAATGTCGGAAGCCCGGCATACCCTTCAATGCCCACGTCTTCGCGCGACGCCGACAGCGCCCGCGCATTGGCGACGAAATCGCCGCCCAGAAGTTTTGCAATGCGCGCTTCGAAACCTTGCGCGGCGGGCACATCGATCAGCACGCGCTCTTCGCTGGCGAAGGAAAATCCGATGGCCGGGTGCGCTAACGCCAGTCTTCGCACCACATCGGCGGCTTCGGTTGTTTCGCTGCGTTCGGCTTTCAGGAACTTGAGACGCGCCGGCACGGCGAAGAAAAGATCGCGCACTTCGATTTCGGTGCCGCGCGCCAGCGCGGCTGGCGCCGTTTGCGAGACGCTTCCGCCTTCGACGCCGAGGATGAACGCTTCCAGAGCCCCTTTGGCCCGGGAGGCAATCGTCATGCGGCTCACCGATCCGATCGATGGCAGCGCCTCGCCGCGAAATCCCAGGCTCCGGATATCGATGAGATCATCATCAGAGAGTTTGGAGGTCGCGTGGCGCTCGATGGCGAGCGCCATATCGCCGCGCTCAATTCCAAACCCGTCGTCAACGACGCGGATCAGCGTCTTGCCGCCGCCGCGGAAGGCCACCGCAATTGTCGAAGCCCCCGCGTCGATGGCGTTCTCGACGAGTTCCTTCACAACGCTCGCCGGCCGTTCGACGACTTCGCCGGCGGCGATGCGGTTGATGGTTGATTCGGAGAGCCGCCTGATGCGCATGGCCGCCTCTTACACCGGCGGGCGCGCGTATCCCAAGCTCAGCCGCCGGTGCCTGTGGATTTCAGACCCTCGGGCTTGCCGACGACGCTCACGATCAGCGCATCCGCCGCGAGCAGCCGCTTGGCCGCGGCCTTCACCTGATCCAGCGTCACCGCCTCGATCAATCCATTGCGGCGCGTGAAATAGTCGATGCCAAGATTGTCCTGCTGCACGCCCAGGAGCTGCCCCGCGATCTTGGCGTTCGAATCGAAACGCAGCGCATAGGAGCCGGTGAGGAAGGTTTTCGCCGTGTCGAGTTCTTCCTGAGTCGGCCCTTCTTGCGCCATGCGGGTCAGCACCTCACGGATGACGCCCATCGCTTCGCCCGCTTTCTCGTTGCGGGTTCCAAGCGAGCCCATGAGAAGCCCGGCGTGGTCGAGCGGCACGAGGCCGATGCCAACGCCATAGGTAAGCCCGCGCTTCTCGCGCACTTCCTCGGTGAGCCGCGATCCAAGCCCTCCGCCTCCCAGAATATGCATGGCCACGAAGGCCGGAATGAACTCCGGATCGTTGCGTTTGATTCCCGCCGAACCGAACACAATGATCGATTGCGGAATGTCGCGTGCAATGTGGGTGAGCTGCGGCCCCATCGCAACGCTCGCTTCGGAAACGGGTCCTCCCTCCGCCTTCTCCGGCAAGGCGCCGAAGGTCTTGTCGAGCAGCGCGCCAAGCGTCGCCGAGTCGATGTCGCCGACAACGCTAATCGTCAGCCCTTGCTTCACGAACAGCCGCTTGTGCATGGCGCGCAGATCGTCCGGCACGAGCTTTGCGATCGTTGCCTCGTTGCCTTCGCTCCCGCGTGCGTAAGGATGCTGCCCGAAGGCCTGCTCCATCCAGCGGCGCGATGCGATCTTCTCGGGGTCCTGCGCATTGTTGGCGGCGGAGACGAGGAACTGGTTCTGCACGCGCCGGAAAGCAAGTTCCTCGAAGCGCGGCGCGGTGAGCGCTTTCCGCAAAAGTTCGAAAGCCGCGTCGCGGTTCCTGGAAAGCGTCTGCAGCGAGCCTTCGAAATTGTCCAGTCCCGCGTCGAAGCTCAGCTTCACCGCCAATTCGTCGCGTTTCGCCTGAAACGTTGGCCCGTCGAGATCGGCCGCACCCTCGTCCATCATTCCCGTAATGAAATGTGTCGCCCCTTCCTTGCCGGGCGGATCGAGCGCCGCGCCGCCGGCGAAGGAGAACTCCATCGCAATCAGCGGGATCGTGTGATCCTCGACCACCCAGGCGGTGATGCCGCCCGGCGTCTTGATCTCCTTGACCGCCATCGCGTGCGCGGCGAACGCAGTCAGTAGAAGGGCAATGAAGAAAGTGGTGCAGCGAATAATTTGATGCATGACTTGCGCCGTCAGTTTGAAGTTTGCGTTTCGGGGCGGAGGATTCCAGTCACCGAGCGGCGGCTGTCGATCACTTTTCGCGCGGCAGCGGCAAGGTCCTCGGGCTTCAGCGCTTCGACATCCCGCTCCCAGCCCAGTACATCGGCAACCGTCGATCCCGTGGTCAGCGCCGCGCCGAACATGCGGGCGAGCGAGGATTGGCTGTCGAGCGCGTAGACCGAATCCGCCAGCAATTTCGTCCGCGCACGGTCTAATTCGTCCTGCGTGACGCCCTTCGCCACCACTTCGGCCAGCACCGTGTCGATTTCGGCCTCCACTTTCGCCACATCGGCGCCGGGCACGGGCGCGGCGTAAACGCCAAAGGTTCCATAGTCGAGCCCGTCGCCGCCGTACCATGCGCCCGTATACGCCGCGAGGCTGTTCTCCACCACGAGCCGCTTGTACAGCCGGCTCTGCGATCCGCCACCCACGATTTGGGCCAGCACATCGAGCGCTTCCGCCTCAAGGCCTTCCGCCGTCGAACTCGTGGGCGCCAGATACGAACGTTGAATCGAAACAGAGGAGACGCGCGGATCTTTCATCTCAACGCGCCGCGCCGCAATCGGCGCGGGCTCGGGCGTGCGCTTGCGCGGCATTGGCTCGAAAGAATTCTTCAATGCACCGTAGTGCTTCCCGGCAAGCCGCTTCACCTGATCGGCATCGACATCGCCCGCCACGATTAGAATGGCGTTGGCCGGAGTGTAATGCGCCCTATAGAAGGCCAGCGCGTCCTCTTTCGTCAACTGCGCCACCTCGGACATCCAGCCGATCACCGGCCTGCCGTAGGGATGCGCGGTGTACATGGCCGCCTCAACTTGCTCCTGAAGCAGGCTGGATGGATCGTTCTCCGTCCGCTCGCGCCGTTCCTCGCGCACCACGTCGAGCTCGGGAATCACGTTCTCGTCGGTGAGCACGAGATTCTGCATGCGGTCGGCTTCCAGCTCCATCACAAGCTCGAGGCGGTCGCTAGCGATCCTCTGGAAATAAGCCGTGTAGTCGCGCGAGGTGAAGGCGTTGTCCTCGCCGCCGTTCACGTCGATTATGCGATTGAACTCGCCCGGCGGATGTTTCTTCGTACCCTTGAACAGGAGATGCTCGAGGAAATGCGCCAAGCCGGATTTGCCCGACACCTCATCGGCGGAGCCCACGCGATACCACACCATGTGCGTGACTACCGGTGCGCGGCGATCCGGGATCACCACCACTTCCATTCCGTTTTCGAGCTTGAAGTTCGTGACATCGATATCGAGCGCGCGGGCGGGAAGGAAGAAAGCGAGGAGAAGCAGAGCTGCTACAACAATGCGGGTGGCTAACATTGGGTCTCCAGTCAGGCCGTGGCTCTCACCCTTCCCCCATCGGGCGAAGGTGGCGCGAAGCGCCGGATGAGGGCCTTGAGGAATGCTCCGGCGCAACGGTCTCTTGCACCTCGCCTGCGTCAAGGCCCTCATCCGGCGCGCGCTTGCTTCGCAAGCAGTGCGCCACCTTCCCCCGATGGGGGAAGGGTGATTCTTGAGCGGATGCTGTCATAGTGTCCGTCGATTCACTTCTAAGCCACACTGCTCACGGCAGCCGTGCGCTGTCCAATGAATTCGCTGTAACCGGGCTCACTCGTCTTTGAAGATGTTGCCGATGTTGAAGACCGTCCCGTAGCGCGGATTCTGTTGGCGCTTCTTGGCGATAATCGCGGCCCGCAGTTCTTCCTGCATCTTGGCATCGGACTTCTTCGATCCATCGGGATTGGTTTTCGAGATGCCGTTCTGCTCGAACACGTCGGGCGCCGGCTGCGGCCTTGCCACGGGTGCCACCGGCGTTTG
>JAAURV010000086.1 GCA_012032065.1 Hyphomicrobiales bacterium | reverse complement strand
GTCGAGCGGCGGCAAATGTTGCTTGTTGTAACCGCTCACGAACAAATTCAGGAAAAAAATGATTGGGAATATAAAGAAAAATCCGCCACGGCGTAGGGCATTGCCGTTTCCATGATGGCGGCGTCTCATTAAATAACTCGCGGGGGCCTTAAAGACTGTGGATATGGCGGCGGCACTGTGCTTAATAGCCGGCAAAAAAGGGTTCATACGGGGGAGTCGAGTTGGTGGCATTGGCAAGCCCAATGGTGCGCTTCGAGCAGGTTCAGAAGAGTTATGACGGCGAGACCCTCGTCGTCAAAAACCTCAATCTCGATATCGCCAAGGGGGAATTCCTGACCATGCTGGGCCCGTCCGGCTCCGGCAAGACTACCACGCTCATGATGCTGGCTGGTTTCGAAACTGCGACGCATGGCGAGATCAGCCTGGATGGCCGCTCCATCAACCTGGTGGCCCCGCACAATCGCGGCATCGGGATGGTGTTTCAGAACTATGCGCTGTTTCCTCACATGACCGTGGGCGAAAACCTCTCCTTCCCTCTGGAAGTGCGTGGAATGGCGAAGTCCGAGCGCGAGGTGAAGATCAAGCGGGCTCTCGACATGGTGCAGATGGGCAGCTTCGCCAGCAGAAGGCCCGCCCAGCTTTCAGGCGGTCAGCAGCAGCGCATCGCGCTGGCCCGTGCTCTGGTGTTCGATCCCAAACTGGTGCTGATGGACGAGCCGCTGGGTGCTCTCGACAAGCAACTGCGCGAGCATATGCAGTTCGAAATCAAGCATCTGCATAACAGCCTGGGGATCACCGTCGTCTATGTGACCCACGACCAGGGCGAAGCGTTGACGATGTCCGATCGCATCGCGGTCTTCAACGACGGCATCATCCAGCAGCTGGCAACGCCATCCGATCTCTATGAGCGGCCGGAGAACAGTTTCGTGGCAGGCTTCATCGGCGAGAACAACAAGCTGCTCGGCGTGGTCGAAGACATCTCAGGCGGGCGCTGCCTGATAAAACTCGCCACCGGCGAAGTGATCGATGCAACGCCTGTCAATGTCACGCAGAAGGGCCAGAAGACGCTGGTTTCCATAAGACCCGAGCGCGTCGAACATCACAGCGGGAAGGTCCCCAAGGGTGCGCATGCAATCGACGCGGAGGTTCTCGAGTTCATTTACATGGGCGATGTCTTCCGGACGCGACTCAAGGTGGCAGGGTCGGAAAATTTTGTTATGAAAAGCAGGAATGCCCAGGGCGAAGCACCGCTTCGTCCGGGCCAGAAGATCAAGGTCGGCTGGCATCCGCAAGATGCACGCGCACTCGATCCTTGAGGGACTATGGAGACTAACAAGGGAGTATGACGATGAAGAGACTACTGATCCTGACGACAGCACTTGCTGGATTTTCCATCCAGGCCAATGCCGCCGAACTGACCGTGATGTCCTGGGGCGGCGCCTATGGCGGCGCACAGACGGAAGCACATGTGAAGCCATGGGCCGCCAAGAGCGGCTTTGCCGCCAAGATGGTTGACAGCGACAATCCTGCCCAGCCCGTGAAGGCCCAGGTTGAAGCTGGCAACGTAACCATTGACGTGGCATCGGTGGAATATGCCGACGCCATCCGCCTGTGCGACGAAGGCGTACTGGAGAAGATCGACATCAGCGCTCTGCCTGCTGGCGCCGATGGAACAGCCGCCAAGGATGATTTCCTGCCAGGCGCTGTGACGGATTGCGGCGTTTCGACGGACATCTGGGCCAACGTCTATGGCTATGACACCACGAAACTCGCCGGCGCAGTGCCGACGACAGCGGCCGACTTCTATGACCTCGGCAAGTTCCCGGGCAAGCGTGGCCTGCGCAAGGGTGCCAAGGGCAACCTGGAATTTGCGCTGTTGGCCGATGGCGTGGCCCCGGCCGACGTTTACAAGACGTTGTCAACCAAGGAAGGCGTGGACCGCGCCTTCAAGAAGATGGACACCATCAAGAAGGAAGTGGTCTGGTGGGAAGCCGGCGCCCAGCCGCCACAGCTGCTTGCTGACGGTGAAGTGGTGATGGCAACGGCCTACAACGGCCGTCTGTTCAATGCCGCCATCGGCGAAGGCAAGCCGTTCGCCATCGTCTGGGACGGCCAGGTCTATGAAAACGAAATGTATGTGATCCCGAAGGCGCCCCCAACAAGGACAAGGCTCTCGAGTTCATTCAATTCGCAACATCGACAGAGGGACTGCGCGCGCAGGCCCAGCACATTTCCTATGGACCGGCCCGTAAATCTTCCATGATGGAAAAACTTATGTTCAAGGACGGCAAGACCGAAATGGCGCCACACCTGCCGACGGCTGAAGCCAACCTCAAGAACTCACTGCTCTCGGACTTCCAGTTCTGGGTGGACCGTGACGCTGAGCTGAACGAGCGCTTCAACGCCTGGCTTGCCGCCAACTGATGACACTGTCCGGGCGCAGCTCAATCTGCGCCCGGACTTCTTCTTCGCCGAGAGTTAAGCCTTGACCCCGCAAGCGTCCTTGCAAACCGCAGACGGCACACCGCTGAAAGTGGCGCTTGGCCGTGCGCAACGGCGTGCCAGGATTCGGGCATTTCTGCTGGTTTTTCCGCTTCTCGCCTTCGTGGTGCTGAGTTTTATCGTACCGATTTTCCAGATGCTGGAACGGTCGATTGAAAATGATCTCTTCTCCCGCAACGCGCCGGCATTGGCCAAGTGGTTCGAGGAGAACCCGTCTGGAACCGCGATTGATGAATCCGCCTACGTCGCGATGGTCACCGATCTCGTGGCCATGCACAATGCCAAGACGTCCGGTGAGGCGGGGCTGCGCGTCAACTTCACCTATCCCGGTGCTTCGTCGCTGATCAAGATTGGCGCACGCGAGGCAAGCAAGATGGAAGCCCCCTTCAAAGACAAGATGGTGGCCATCAATCCGCAATGGGAAGACCCACGCCTTTGGGAATCGTTGCGCGCCGCATCTTCAAAATGGACAACCGATTTCTTCATGGCCTCCTCGGACCTGCAGCACGCAGCCGATGGTAGCCTTGAACGCGTGGCGCCCGAACAGCGCATCTACATCTTTCTTTTCATCAAGACCTTCGTGCTGTCCGCGATCATCACGGCCATCTGTCTGCTTCTGGCTTTTCCAATCGCGCACCTTCTCGCTACGCTGCCGATGTCGAAATCCAACCTGCTGATGATCCTTGTGCTCCTGCCGTTCTGGACATCCCTGCTGGTGAGGACAACCGCCTGGATTGCGCTGTTGCAGCAGCAAGGTGTTGTCAACGATGGCCTCGTCGCCGCAGGCGTTATCGCGGACGAGAGCCGCGTCGCAATGATCTACAACCAGACGGGCACGGTCATTGTCATGACCCATATTCTTCTGCCCTTCATGTGTTGCCGCTCTATTCCGTCATGAAGGTCATCCCGCCGAGCTATGAGCGCGCTGCCCGCTCGCTGGGCGCTACCAGCTGGACGACATTCCGCCGCATCTACCTGCCGCAGACGCTGCCCGGCATTGCCGCAGGCTCGCTGCTCGTCTTCATCCTGGCTGTCGGATACTACATTACGCCCGCCCTGGTGGGTGGTGCCGATGGCCAGCTGATCTCGAACTTCATCGCCTTCCATATGTCAAAGTCCAACTGGTCCATGGCGGCAGCCCTGTCGGCCATTCTTCTCGCCGTGGTTCTCATTCTTTATTGGCTCTATGACCGCTTGGTCGGCATCGACCGCCTGAAGCTCGGGTGACATCATGGCGCTTCCGGCTTACGCAACCTCCCTCGAACGCATCTGGCATTACACCTACAAGGTCATTTGCGTGGCGGTGTTCATCTTCCTGATTGCGCCCATCCTCATTGTCATTCCGCTGTCCTTCAACGTGGAGCCCTATTTCAGCTTCACCCAGAAAATGCTGGCGCTTGATCCCACCGGTTATTCCATGCGCTGGTATGACCTGCTGCTCACCTTCGGCCTCAATGCTCCGGATGACGCGGTGAGGGACGGGAGCTGGTGGTCGCAGGTGTGGCGCGAGGCGACCTGGGTGCGGGCAGCCAAGAGCTCGCTGTGGGGTGGGCTTCTGGGCCACGATCCTCGCAACGGTGCTCGGCACCATTGCAGCCCTTGGCCTGTCACGGCCAGAGATGCCCTACAGGCGGATCATCATGGCCATTCTGATTTCGCCCATGATTGTCCCGATCATCATCATCGCCACGGGCATGTTTTTCGCCTATTCGGCCGCCTGTGTGCCCGTGGACAGCGCTCTGGGCTCGCTGTTCGCACCCTTCCTGTCGCACAAGGGTTGCCTCGCCAACAGCTATCTCGGCGTCATTCTCGCCCACGCCATGTTGGGCATTCCCTTCGTCATCATTACCGTGACGGCCACATTGATCGGCTTTGATCAGTCATTGATTCGCGCCTCGGCCTCGCTGGGCGCTTCTCCGTCCCGTACGTTTTTCAGGGTCATCATGCCGCTCATCCTGCCGGGCATCATCTCGGGCGCGCTCTTCGCCTTCGTGACATCGTTCGACGAAGTGGTGGCCGTGCTTTACGTCGCCAGCAACGACCAGCAGACAATTCCGCGACAGATGTGGAATGGCATCCGCGAGGCGATCAGCCCGGCGATCCTGTCGGTGGCCACCATCCTGGTGATCATATCCATCGGCCTCCTGACCACGGTCGAACTCCTCCGCCGCCGCTCGGAGCGCCTGCGCGGCATTCGATCGTAAGCCGGGCCGTTCCAGCCAGGGCTATCGCATATGGCGTGAAACTCACCCTTCCCCCATCGGGGGAAGGTGGCGCGAAGCGCCGGATGAGGGCCTTGCCGCGTGGGTGATGCGAGAAATTTGAGCGCTGCAGCATTCCTCAAGACCCTCATCCGCCCCTTCGGGGCACCTTCCCCCGATGGGGGAAGGGTGAACATCAAGCCATATGCGATTGCCTTGCGTTCCAGCCATCGGCGAAATTCGAAATGCGGAAAAAATAGTCCTTGACAACAGGCTTCGGACGCTGTTTACGTTCGTCATATGTTCTCTTCACGTCAAATGACCATGGACTGGCCCGGAGCCATCGGGCGCAATCGCGATGCGCTTTTGCGCATCGTGATGTCGCTCTTTGCCATGCTCGGGCTTGCGGAAACCAGCGCCAGCGAGCGGATTCCGCGCGCCCTTCACCGGGCCATTCTGCGCATTCTTCGCCCCGCCGAAGCCGCTGTGCGCCGGTTGATCGTCGTTGCCGCGCTGGGCGTCGTGCTGAAGCCCAGGGTTTCCCGCCCGATGCCGAAGGGCAAGAAGATTGTCAGCAAGGGAACCGGCAAGGCCCGCCGACCGCTCTTCCGGCTCGAGGACGTCCGTCCGCCCATGGTCCCAGGCCGCACCCCGGTGAAGTACCGGAAGACGTTGGGCATCCATTTCTATCCCTACAATACATTGATCCAGCCAATCGCGCCGGTTAAGCCCGCGCCGCCCCAGGACAGCAAAGTCAATGGCGCGCGCCTCCAGCGCCGGCTTCAGGCGATCAGAGACGCTCTCGGCAATCTCCCCCGCGAGGCCCAGCGCCTGCTGCGCTGGAAAGCGAAGCGCGAGAAGATTTACGAGACGCGGCTGATCTACACCAACCCCATCCGCCCCGGCCCGCCGCCTTGCGTGCACGAGAGACCTCGCCACGAAGTCGAGGAGATTCTCCGCGAATGCCACTGGCTGGCCTGGGAGGCGAGGGGTCTCGATACGTCTTGAAACGTTTGGTCTTCCCCAAATTGCGCCGATTCCCGCTGGGCCATGGTCCGGCGCCGAACCGATTCGTCATGCAAGTGGGACGCATTGCCGAACAGAGCCCGGTGCGGCATATCCCGATCCCGATGCGCAGGCGAAACGCCGCGCTGCCCGCGTCACGGAGGCTGCATGAAACAGGACGTCATCATTCTTGAGCCCCTGCTGCCGAAGCAGATGGAGATTCTGGAGAAGACCTACACACTGCACCGCTACGATCTCGCCGCGGACAAGAATGCGCTTCTCGCAGCCGCCGCCCCGATCTGCACGGGCGCGGTGGCCAGCGGACACTTCCCTCTCCACCGCGACTTCATCGCCCGTTTGCCGGCGGTGAAGATCGTCGCATGTTCGTCGGTTGGCTATGAAACGATCGATGTCAATGCGTTGACCGAGCGTGCTGTCAAGTTTACCAATACGCCGGATGTGCTGACCGACGATGTGGCCGACACGGCGGTCATGCTGATGCTGGCGGCGCGCCGCCGCCTGATTATCGGCGACCGCTATGTCCGCTCCGGCGACTGGGGCCGCGAGGGAATGATGGAGCTGACCAGGCGCACCGCCGGTTCGCGCGTCGGCATTGCTGGGTTTGGCCGCATCGGGCAAGCCATCGCCCGGCGCTGCGCGGCGATGGAGCAGGAGATTGCCTATTTTGGCCGCTCCCAAAAGCCGGGCATTGAAAATCGGTACTTCGGCGATCTTGTCTCGCTGGCGAGCTGGGCCGATGTGCTGATCGCGGTGACGCCGGGTGGCGCTGCAACGCGTGGCCTCATCTCCAAGGAGGTGCTGGAGGCGCTGGGGCCGGAGGGAACCTTCATCAATGTCTCGCGAGGGACTGTCGTCGATGAACCCGCGTTGATCGCGGCGCTTCGGTCGGGAAAACTCGGCTCCGCCGGGCTCGATGTATTCTTGAACGAGCCCGACCCGGACCCCGCATTCGGGAAAATGGAGAATGCCGTTCTTTATCCCCACCACGCCAGCGGCACGGTTGAGACGCGCGATGCCATGATGCAATTGGTCGTCGACAATCTCGCCGCCTTCTATGCCGGCAAACCGCTCCTGACGCCGGTGAACTGAGGGCGGTTGGCGAACTTGTCGATTGCCGGGTCCTAGGCCATCAGACTTTTTGCTTCATCCTCGCCAATTTCATTTGGCTGCGTAATCGTGCCGGGTACAACCTGCGCCGTTCCGCTCTCGGCAGCCCGCAGGATTGCCTCCATGACCTCGAGCACATGCAGCGCCAGATCGCCCGACGCTCTTGGTGCGCGCCGTTCAATGACTGAGCGCGCAAGATCGGCAAGCCCCAGCATCCGATAGTTTGCCCGGTCCGGCGCATTCACAGGCCAGTTCACCGCACCATAAGGCAAGGCGGAGGTATCGATTTGATCCCAGGGTTTTCCCGCGTCGGAGCGGGCGACCAAGCCGCCGAACGTATCGGGGTCCGGCAAACGCAGAGATCCTTTCGTGCCATGAATTTCAATCGGATGATTGGAATGGCGGTAGACATCCCAGGATGCGCCGAACGTCACCGTGGCCCCGCACGCGAAATCCAGCAGCGACAGCACGCTGGTTGGCGTACCGACCTTGAATCGCGTCCCTTTCTTCGGTCCCTCGGCCGTGATCAGCCGCTCTGATTGACCACTGGTGGCGGTAGCCTGAATGCGGCGCACCGGTCCGATGAGATTGACCAGCATGGTGAGGTAGTAGGGGCCCATGTCCATCACCGGGCCGGCGCCGGTCTGGTAATAGAAGCTCGGATCGGGATGCCAGTGTTCCATTCCGCGCCCCATCATGAAGGCGGTTCCGGTCACCGGCGTGCCGATTGCGCCAGCTTCGATCAATCGCCGCGCCTGGCGTGCGGCCGCGCCGAGAAACGTGTCGGGCGCCGATCCCAATGCCAAGCCGCGCGCCTTGGCCAATGGCGGTGAGCCGCCGGCCGGCCTCGGCGGTGACGGCCAGCGGCTTTTCGGTGAAGACATGTTTTCCCGCTTCAAGGGCCTGCATCGAGATATCGAAATGCGCCGCGGGAATCGTCAGATTCAAGACCAGATCGATGCCGGAATCGGCCATGAGAGAGGAGACATCCATCGCGCGCAAACCGAATTCCGCGGCGCGGCGTCCCGCCGCATCCGCGCTGATATCGGCGCAAGCCGTGATCTCAACTTCGCGGAAGAGAGCGGCATTGCGCAAGTAGGCCATGGAAACGCTGCCGCAGCCGACGACGCCGATCCTCAGTTTCGTCTGTGTCACTTGCCGTACCTGATCCGTGAATTCGGGAAAGGGTTTCCCGCGCTTGACGCACGGTGTCATTTATATCAGGACGGCGGGATGAAGAAGCCCGAGATGAAATTTGGTTGCCAAACGTTCACCTGGGAAATGCTGGGCGCCAAATGGACAGGCGGACCGGATGATTTGGTTCGCGCCATTGCCGATGGTGGCTACGAGGGGATCGAGATCACGGACACCATGATCGGTTCGTATGCTGGCCGCGCCGGGGATTTTGCCCGCCGGCTCAATGATGCGGGTCTGACGCTGGTGTCCTTTGCGTTCGGCTCGAGCAGCGGGTTTACCGAGCCCGCGCGGATTGACGACGATCTCGAAGCCGCCCGCCGCTGGGCCGGCTTCGCCGCGCATTTTCAAGGGGCGATGGTTTCGATGGGATCGGCCACCATCATGTCGGCCGGCGCGCGCCACGACAAGTTCGGCGTGGCGGCCGACGTCTACAATCGCGCAACCGAGATCGGGCGCGCGGCCGGGGTTGCCGTCGCCGTTCATCCCTCGTCGCACCACAATACGCTTCTGTTCGACCGGGCCGACTACGATCAAATCTTCGCCTTGCTGGACCCGCAGGTGGGCTGGGTGCCCGACACCGGCCACATTCTGCGCGGCGGGCAGTCGCTGGGCGATACCTTGGCGGCTCATCGCCACCGCATCCGCTACGTTCATCTCAAGGATGTGGATGCGAGGGGCAACTGGGCCATGCTCGGCAAGGGCCTCTGCGACATTACGGCGGCGATTGCAGCGGTGAGCCAGGCGCCACGGTTCAATGGCTGGATCGTCGTCGAGGAGGAATCCGACACTGCGGCATCCGATCCAGCGGCCGCGGTGCGGGCGAATCTGGAAACCTTGCGCGCATTTTCGATCGCAGGCGCCAACGCATAGCTGCCAAGCGTTGGCGCCTTAACTCCGTCATGGCCGCAATTATCGATTGACAGACGCACCCGGAAGGGACGGTATTGACGCCAGGTCATCGGCGGGACCGCGGGACGGATCACACCCTCATGGGAGGCAAACATGAAACCAACAAAGTTTTTGACCACCATCGTGTCGGCCGGCGCGCTTTGGGCGCTGAGCGCCACGGTCACCCTCGCCGACACCACGATTGAGTTCATCCAATGGTGGGAGCCGGAAATGCCCGCAGGGTCGCTCCGCGCAATCATTGATGACTTCGAGACCGCGAACCCAGGCATCAAGGTCAAACTGGTGAGTGGACCCTATTCTGCCACGCACGACCAGATCGTGGCGGGTGCCGCGACCGGCACGCTCAGCGACGTCGTCGGTTTGGACGGCGCCTGGGTCAACGGGCTGGCCAAGCAAGGCGCCATCGCCGAGATGGACAGTCTGATGGACGGCGCGAAATACGATCGCTCCCAGATCGCCGACATCGTCAAGGTCGACGGCAACAGCATGATGTTCCCGCTGGCGTCGTTCGTCTATCCGGTCTTCGTCAATCTCGACTTGGCCAAGGAAGCCGGCGTCGACAAGATGCCTGCCAACCGCAGCGAATTCGCCGAAGCGGCGAAGAAGATGACGAAAGCCGACAAGAACCAGTACGGTTGGGTGCTGCCGCTTTCGATGCAAACACCAAACGGCATCCAGAACGACGTGATGTCGTGGGTCTGGGCGTCCGGCGCGTCGATGCTGAAGGATGGCAAGCCCGATCTCGAGAACGAGGCCGTCATCGGCACGCTTGACTACATCAAGTCGCTGCAGGACGCGGCGTCATCTCGACCGGCGTTTTCGCCAAGAAGGAGCAGGACAAGGTCGAGGAGTTCGTCAATGGCCGCGTCGGCATGATGGTCGACTCTCTCGCTCACATCAACCTGATCCGCGAGCGCAATCCTAACCTCAAATTCGGCATCTCCGCTCTTCCGGCGGTCGATGGTTATGACGGCAAGCGCGGCCTTCCCTATGCCTCTTGGGGCATTGGCATCAGCAACGCCAGCCAGCACAAGACGGAAGCCTGGAAGCTCGTCGAGTATCTAATGAGCCCGGAGGTGAACGGCCGTCTCGTGTCGATCGCCAATGCTTTCCCGGGGA
>JAAURV010000085.1 GCA_012032065.1 Hyphomicrobiales bacterium | reverse complement strand
ATCGCGAATGATCGCGGGGTAGGTCTCAAACGGCTGATGCGCCGAAAGCATGTCGTTGAAGGCGGTGACGATGCCGAGGTTCGGGCCCGCGCCATTCCTCAGCATGTCCTTGTCATGTGGATTGCAGGCGGCGAAGCCGTGGGCGATGTTGGCGCAGCCCAGCGCCTTGCGTTTGGGCTGGCGCGCTACGGCCTGTTCGATGCGATCGAGATAGCGGCGGCGGTCCTCGCGGCTGCGCTTCTCGATCTTCTCGGTGACGGCGGATATGACGGCATGAACGGACATTCGAAACCTCGCTGTCACGGACACCAGTAAAGTGTCACGGGCTTGTCGCTGCGCAAGATAGCACGAATGGGCATCGCCTCCATGGGGCCATCCGCAAGAGCTGCGTCCAGAACCTTGCGCTTTTCCCGCCCTTCGATGTGGAGCGCCAGAAAATCGGTGTCGAGCAGAACCGGCAGCGTGAAGGTGAGACGCGGTTCGCCGGAGCCTGGGGCGGAGATGGCGACGATGCGCTTTTTGGTTTTCGGGTTCGTGGCTTCGGCAAGCGTATCGCCACCGGGGAAAAACGAAGCCGTGTGACCATCATTGCCCATGCCGAGGATGACAGCGGTGAAACGGGGCACGGAAGATGCGGCGGGGTTCCCATAAAGCGGAATGAAGCGCGCTGCGAGGGCGCCGTGTTTGACGAGCGAATTTTTCACAAGCCGCGCATTGGAACGCTCGCTTTTTTCCGGGACCTGACGTTCGTCAACCAGCGTGACGGTGACTTTCCACCATTCGAGTTTTCTCCGCGCGAGATTCGAGAAAAACAGCTTGGGGGTGGCGCCGCCGGATACGGCGAGGGTTGCAGCGCCATTCGCCGCGATTGATTTCCGCAGCGCATCCGCCACGTCGCGCGCCAATTCATCGGCGAGGTCTTCGCGCGAAAGGAACAACCGTTCGGCCGCGATCATGCGGCGTCATCCTCGTGCCAGGTGCGGCCATCGCGCTCGATCAGCGCCACGGCGGCGGATGGGCCCCAGGCGCCCGCGGTGTATCGTCTTCGGCAATTCGGATGAACTCTTCCAGCCATTGAGGATCGGATCGATCCAGGCCCAGGCGGCCTCCACCTCGTCGCGGCGCATGAACAGCGTCTGATTGCCGCGCACGGTGTCCATCAACAGCCGCTCATAAGCGTCGGGATTGCGCACGTTGAATGCGTCGGCGAAGGTCATGTCGAGCGGCACATTGGCGAGACGCATGCCGCCTGGTCCCGGCTCCTTGATCATGATGCCGAGTTTGACGCCTTCATTCGGCTGCAAGCGGATCACAAGCTGGTTGTTGGTGATGGTGCCCGCACTCGCGCCAAATAGATTATAGGGTACGGCCTTGAACTGCACCATGATCTCGGAGACCCGGCTGGGAAGCCGCTTGCCGGTGCGCAGATAGAAGGGAACACCGGCCCATCGCCAATTGGCGATCTCCGCTTTCAGCGCCACAAAGGTTTCGGTCTTGGAGCCGGGCGCGCCCAACTCGTCGAGATAACCGGGCACGGCATTGCCGCCGGAAGCACCCGCCTTGTACTGCCCGCGCACGATGCGTTGCGCCATGTCGGATTCGGAAATCGGCGCCAGCGACTTCAGCACTTTCAGTTTCTCGTCGCGCAGCGCATCGGCGTCGATCGATGACGGCGGCTCCATGGCGACGAGACAGAGAAGCTGCAGAATGTGGTTCTGCACCATGTCGCGCAGCGCGCCCGAGGTATCGTAGTAACCGGCGCGGCCCTCGACGCCCAAAGTCTCCGCCACCGTGATCTGCACATGATCGATATGCGCGGCATTCCACAAGGGCTCAAACAGCGTGTTGGCAAAACGCAACGCCATCAGGTTCTGCACCGTTTCCTTGCCGAGGTAATGATCGATGCGATAGGCGCGCGATTCCGGGAACACCTTGCCGATGGCATCGTTCAACGCCTTGGCGGACGCGCCATCCTTGCCCAGCGGCTTCTCAATCACCACGCGCGACTGCTCGGAGTTCAGCTTGTGCGCGCCGATCTTTTCGCAGATGGGGCCAAAGAGGTCGGGACCGACGGCGAGATAGAATACGCGGATGCGGCCATTGCCGGCTTTCAGAACCTTCGCGAGTTTGGGCCAGCCATCCTCGGAGGCGGCATCGACCGCCACATAATCGATGCGATCGAGGAACCGCTTCATCACCGCAGGGTCGCGCTCTTCGGGCTTCAGATATTTTTCGAGCGCCGCGACCGCGAATGTCCTGAACGCATCCTGGCTCATGGCGCGGCGCGAGGCGCCGATGATGCGCGATTCAGGCGGCAGTTGATCCTGCAAATCGCGATGGAAGAGAGCAGGCAGCAACTTGCGCTGCGCCAGATCTCCGGTCGCGCCGAAAACGACAAGGTCGAAAATTTCGACGGGAATTATGCGGGTGGTCATTGTGGGCCTCCCATACGATGGGTAGTCTTGTGCAAATCGAGCGTCCGTTTAGCGGCTCGGATGCCGCAATGCAATAATTCAACCCGAATGATTTATTGCGTTTGTGGCTAAACTGCTTAAATTGCGGGCAAAAATAGCAGGGGAGAATGCGCATGATCGTTTGTTGTGGGGAGGCCCTGATCGACTTTCTGCCGCGCACCTCAACCGAAGGTCAGTCAGTTTACCAGCCTTTTTGCGGCGGCTCGATTTTCAACACGGCAATTGCGCTTTCGAGGCTTGGCCACAAGACTGGTTTCTTCTGCTCGGTTTCGAAAGATTTCTTCGGCGACATGCTGATCGACGGCTTGAAGGCTAGCGGCGTCGATCTCCGCTATGTCCGGCGCGCTGAAAAACCGTCAACCCTTGCCTTCGTGAAGCTCGAGGGAGGACAGGCACGCTATTCCTTCTTCGATGAGAACTCTGCCGTGCGCTTGATGGCGAAAAAGGATGTGCCGAAGCTTCCGGTCACTGTGAAAGCTCTGCATTTCGGATCGATCAGCCTCATCCCCGAGCCCTGTGGCGGCACGCTGGAGTTCTTGTTGAAGCGCGAGGCAAAGGCCAAGGTGATCTCGCTCGACCCCAATATCCGCGCAAGCCTGATCAAGGATCGCAAGAGTTATCTCGCGCGCATCAACCGGCTCATTCCGTTTGCCGATGTGCTGAAGATCTCGGATGAGGATACGCACTGGATCACCGGCTCCAAGGATTTGGACAATGCCGCGAAGGGCTGGCTCAAGAAGGGCGCGCGCATTGTCGTGATCACGCGCGGTGGCGAAGGCGTCATCGCGTTTACCGGCCGCGCGCGAATCGAAATTCCGCCGGTCAAGGTCAAGGTGGCGGACACGGTCGGCGCTGGCGACACCTTCACGGCGGGCACGCTGTTCGCGCTCTCGAAAGCGGGGCTGCTGACGAAGCCAAAACTCGCCGCGATCGGCGAAGCTCAGCTCCGCAGCGTGCTGGAATTCGCCGCGCGTGCCGCCGCCATCACCGTCTCGCGCCCGGGCGCCGATCCGCCCTGGGCGAAGGAGATGGCACTCTGAACTTCCCAGTCGATGCCGTTATTCCCGAACTGAGCGCGGCGCTTGAGGCTCGTTCTTCGGCGATACTGGTTGCCGAACCCGGTGCGGGCAAGACCACGCGCGTGCCGTTGCTGCTCAGAGATGCGAAATGGGTCGCGGCGAAAAAGATCGTGATGCTGGAGCCAAGGCGGCTTGCGGCGCGTGCTGCCGCGGCGCGCATGGCGAAGACGCTGGGCGAGAGCGCGGGTCAGACGGTTGGTTACACAGTAAGGCTTGATCGCAAGGTTTCGGCGGAGACGCGGATTGAAGTCGTGACCGAAGGCGTTCTCACGCGGCGGCTGCAACAGGATGCGGAACTCGCGGATACGGGTCTCGTCATCTTCGATGAGTTTCACGAACGTTCGCTCGATGGCGATTTGGGACTGGCGCTGACTCTCGATGTGCAGAAGAGTCTGAGACCTGACCTGAGGATTTTGATCATGTCGGCAACGCTCGATGCGGAGCGGCTGTCGCGCTTTCTCGAGGGCGCGCCGGTGATCGAGGCGAAGGGGCGGTATCTAATCCCGTGACCACCATCTATCTCGACAAAGCGCGGCGGCAGACGATTTCGGCGGATGTCGCGCGCGGCGTTCGTGCGGCACTTCGCGAGACGGATGCGAGCGTTCTCGCTTTTCTTCCGGGCGAATCCGAAATCCGCCGCACCGAAGAGGCGTTGCGGAGTTCGGACTTGCCATCCCATGTCGAGGTGAGGCCGCTCTATGGAGCGCTCGATTTCGCGGCCCAGGACGCGGCGATCCAGCCAGCACCTGAAGGCAGCCGCAAGATCGTGCTGGCGACGACCATTGCCGAAACCAGCCTCACCATCGAGGGCATCGGCGCGGTTGTCGATGGCGGCTACAAACGCGCGCCGCGATTCGATCCTGCATCGGGAATGACGGCGCTCGAAACCGTGCGTGTCTCGCTCGCCTCAGCCGATCAGCGCCGCGGCCGCGCGGGCCGTCTTGGGCCCGGCACGTGCTACAGACTTTGGCCTGAAGCAGAGACACGCGCGCTTCAGCCCTTCGATCCGCCGGAAATTCTTGTAGCCGATCTTGCTCCGCTGGCGCTCGAACTTGCGGCCTGGGGAGTCACCGATCCGGTGTCGCTCAAGTGGCTCGACCCGCCGCCGCAAGCGGCCTTCGCGCAAGCGCGCGATTTGCTGCAACGCCTCGAAGCCATCGATGAAAAGGGCGGCATCACCGGGCAGGGCCGCGCCATGGTGCGGCTGCCGCTCCATCCGCGTCTTGCCCATTTGGTTGTGAAGGCGAAATCGGCGGAGGCAGCCGAGATTGCGGCATATCTCTCCGAGCGCGGCGGCGGCAATGCCGCGGATGTCTCGACGCAGATGGCGCAGACCCGCGGAAACATTCGCGAGCGCGTGAAAGCCGCGGCGAAACAAATCTCCAGTCTAACCAGCATATCAAAGGACGCGCCCCGGCTTTCGCCCGGCATACTGCTTGCCTTCGCCTATCCAGACCGCATCGCGCAGCGGCGCGGCGGCGAAAGGCGATATCGTTTCTCCGGAGGCGGCGGCGGCTATTCTTCGAGCATGACCCGCTTAGCGTACATGACTGGCTCGCTGTTGCGGCGGCAGACGGCGGCTCCGGCGATCAAAAGATTCGCCTCGCAGCGCCGCTTTCGCTTGCCGAAATCGAAGAGCATTTCGAGGCACTCATCGAAGCGCACGAGAACGTTTCTTGGGATGCTCGCGCGCAGGCCGTCACTGCAAACCGCGCACGCAAGCTTGGCGCTCTCGTGCTTGAAGAGAAACCGCTGGCGAATGCCGATCCCGAAGCCATGGCCGCTGCCATGCTCAAGGGCATCGAGACCATGGGGCTCGCCTCACTGCCATGGACCGATGCAGCCAATGCCTTTCGCGCGCGTATAGCGTTTCTGCGCCGCATTTTTCCCGATGATCGCTGGCCGGATTTCTCGGATGGCGCCCTAGCTTCGAGTCTCAGCGAATGGCTGGCGCCCTATCTCTCCGGCATCAGCCGCAAGAGCCATCTCGAACGCCTCGATCTTCTCGACATTCTGCGCGCCCGCGTTCCGCACGATCTCCCGCGGCGCATGGAGAAGCTTGCTCCGGTTCGCATCGAGGTTCCCTCCGGCGCGGATGTGCGGATCGACTATGAGACCGAAGGCGATCCGGTGCTGCGCGTGCGCCTGCAGGAGATGTTCGGTCTCGCCACCACGCCCGTCATCGCCGACTGGCCGCGCCAGGCTCCGCATCGAACTGCTCTCGCCCGCGGCCGGCCTCTCGCGGTCACGCAATCTCTTGAGACGTTCTGGACCAATGGCTATCCCTCCGTGCGCGCGGACATGCGCGGCCGCTATCCGAAACACAGCTGGCCGGAAGACCCTGTCAACGCCAAGCCCGTCGCGCCGCGGAGGTTCAGGTAGTTTTCCGGCGCTGCGTTTGAATCAGCAGAATTGCCAGCATCACCAGAGCCGCGCCTAACCACCCGGTGAACGGCAGGCGCTCGCCAAGCAACACAACTCCGGCTGCCGCGCCGAAAACCACTTCCGACGACAACAGGATTGAGGCGCGGGACGCCGGAATGTAACGCACCGCAGTCGCCATCATGGTGAAGGTGAGCGCGCTCGAAATGACGCCGACATAGAGAATGGGCAATGCTCCGCCCTTGATCGCCGTCCATGACACATCTTCGAAAGCGAAGGCCATCGGCAAGGCGAGTGCCGCGACAACGCAGAAATGCAGGCAGGTGTAGGCGCGCGGGCGGCCTGCTTTTCCGGACGCGCCGGTGATCACCATGTAGAGCGACCAGAACACCGAGGAGATGGCGATCAGAATATCGCCCTTCGAGAACGCCGCGATTTGGCCGCCGCCCAGATACCAGATGCCGAAGAAGGCGATGCCGGCGGCAATCCAGATCCGGGGCCCGCCGTTCATGACGGAACAGCCACAAAAGAAACGGCGTGAAGATCACATAGAGCGCCGTCAGGAAACTGGTGTTGGTAACCGTCGCGGTCACCATGCCGGTCTGCTGAATTGCGCCTCCGGTGAGGAACGCAAGCCCAGAAACAGCAATGGCCCGACATGATCCATCGCGGTTTTCTGGAAATAGAAGGCAAGCCCCCAGATGAAGGCAGCGAGAAGCACGAGCAGGTCTGCCTGGGAGCGGGTCAAAGAAGCACTCGCATAGCGGCCAAGATTTACGCCATAGCGAAAACCTTGGGCCTTGCGAACAGCAAAGATGGGGCCATCATGGGCGGCGCGTCGCCTTTCGCGAGACTGCGCGAGTAGCCATCCGCCGGCTTTTCCTCAGCCCGTTTTCATCTCGATCCTGACACCGTGTATTGTCTTGCCGGAGGCGTTGAACACCCGTCCCGCCGGCTGCGGCGCCATGTTGACGACGAGGCATCCTTGGCCGTTCCAGGCTTGGATGGCCTGCATCACGTCGCGGTTGGGCGGCATTTGCGTGCCGTCCGGAGCGAAGTCGTGGACCGGGCCTTGCACCTGATCGAACACGAAGACCGAGGGCCAGCGGTGATGATGCACCGGTTCCTCATCGTCGTGCTCCAGCGTAACCTCCAGCACCCGCAGGCTGGCATTCTCGAAAAGCACCTTGTGATTCTTCGGCGCCGCGGCCACTGCGTCAAGCGCAGGGTCCCAGGTGGAAGGATCGGAATTTGCGGATGTCGCGGTCATCGGAATCTCCCGTGCTGACAAAGAACCAAGAGCCCTATCGAACCCGTTTCTTGGATCGATCCAAGAAAATATCTGATAACTCCGGCGGTTTGTCAAGAATTTTTTGGATCGATCCATTTTATGTGATATCCAGAGGTTCAAACCGGGAGAGGCGTTTGACCGCATGACCGTGGTAAGATTGATCGACGTGGCAAACGCCGCAGGCGTTTCGCGGGGAACCGCTTCGAATGTGTTCAACGCGCCGGATCTGGTCCGCCCGCAGCTGCGCAAGCGCGTTGAAGCGGCAGCGCGCACGCTTGGCTACTTCGGCCCCGATCCGACGGCGCGCGTGCTACGCTCCGGCAAATTCAACGCAATCGGCGTCGTGCCCCCGGCGCATCTGGGTGTGGCCGAGTCCTTGACCAATCCAGTCTATCTCCAGTTCCTGCGCGGAGTGGGCGAGGCATGCGACGCGGTGGGTGCAAACCTGGTTCTCGTTTCGGATATGGTCGATGGCGCCGGTATAAAGACGGCGCTTGTCGATGGTTTCATCTTCGGACGTTTCGAGCATCTGGAGTTTCTCAATCTGATCAAGCTCCGCCGATTGCCTTCGCCGTCATAGACGTCGAACCGGGCGCGGATATCAATTCGGTGCGAACCGATTCGCGCGCCGGTGCGTATGCCGCGGCCAGACATCTGCTCGATCTCGGACATCGCAAGTTCGGGATCATCTCGCTTTTCCGCGATATTCGCCCGGCCCACCTGCATCCCCCCGGCCCAGACCGATCCTTGCGCATCGCGGGAATGCCCACCGACCAGGAAAAGCTGAAGGGATATGCCGATGCGCTGGCTGAAGCGGCGCTTGATATCGACAGCGTTCCGATCGTCCAGGCCCAGCCCGGAGACCCCGATGCGGCTCGCCTCTTGCTTGAGGCAGCACCCGAAGCTACCGCGATTCTGTCGATGTCCGTGATACAGGCCATCGCGGTGATTGGCGAAGCCCGGCGGCGCGGCTTCTCCGTGCCTCGCGATCTTTCCGTTGCCGGCTTTAACGACGCAAACGACGCCTTGCGCTGCGATCCGCCGCTGACCACCGTCGATGCGCGAGGAGCAGAGAGGGGCCGCATCGCCGCCGAGATCGTATTCGCCAACGGCCCAGTGCGGCACGAGGTTTTGCAGCCGCGGCTGATTGTCCGCGGTTCGACGGCGGCAGCTCCGTCCCGGTGGCTGCGATGGTAATTGGGCGGTGATGCGGAAAGCCACCGGTTTACGGCACTTGACCTTGCTGCGATCCCCGGCCAAACACCGCCCCGACCATGATCGACCCCTCCCACATCCGCAATTTCTCCATTATCGCGCATATCGACCACGGCAAGTCCACGCTGGCGGACCGGCTGATCCAGCTGTGCGGCGCCGTCGCCGACCGCGACATGATGGACCAGATTCTCGACTCGATGGATCTCGAGCGCGAGCGCGGCATCACCATCAAGGCCAATACCGTGCGCCTCGACTACAAGGCGCGCAACGGCGAGCACTATGTGCTGAACCTGATCGACACGCCGGGGCATGTGGACTTCGCCTATGAAGTGTCGCGTTCGCTCGCGGCCTGCGAGGGATCGCTGCTGGTTGTGGATGCGAGCCAGGGTGTCGAGGCACAGACGCTCGCCAACGTCTATCAGGCGATCAACAACAACCACGAGATCGTTCCGGTTCTCAACAAGGTCGATCTGCCGGCAGCCGAGCCCGAACGCATCCGCCAGCAGATCGAGGATGTGATCGGAATCGATGCCTCCGAAGCGGTTCCGATTTCGGCCAAGACCGGGCTTGGCGTGCCCGAAGTTCTGGAAGCGATCGTGCACCGGCTGCCCGCGCCAAGGGCGACCGCAACTCGCCTCTGAAGGCACTGCTGGTCGACAGCTGGTACGATGCCTATCTGGGCGTCGTGGTCTTGGTACGGATCGTCGATGGCGTCATGCGCAAGGGCCAGAAGGTGAAGCTCGTGTCCACCAACGCGGTCTATCAGCTCGACCGTGTCGGCGTGTCGCGCCCCAAGAAGGTGATGATCGACGAGCTTGGTCCCGGCGAAATCGGCTTCTTCACCGCCTCGATCAAGGACGTGGCCGATACGCGCGTCGGCGATACCATCGTTGAGGACAAGGCCGCCGCCGTGACTCCACTCCCGGGTTTCCGCCCGGCGCAGTCCGTGGTGTTCGCCGGATTCTTTCCCGTCGATGCCGCCAAGTTCGAGGACCTGCGCGACGCCATGGGCAAGCTCCGTCTCAACGATGCGAGCTTCTCCTACGATATGGAAACCTCGGCGGCGCTGGGCTTCGGCTTCCGTTGCGGCTTTCTCGGACTTCTCCATCTCGAAATCATCCGTGAACGGATCGAGCGCGAGTTCAACGTCGATATCATCACCACGGCGCCATCGGTCATCTACAAGGTGAACCTGCGCGATGGAAACCAGATCGAACTGCATAATCCAGTGGATCTGCCTGACCAGACGCTGATCCTGTCCATCGAGGAGCCCTGGATCGAAGCCACCATTCTGGTGCCCGACGATTATCTGGGATCGATCCTGAAGCTCTGCGAGGACCGGCGCGGACGGCAGAAGCAGCTCACCTATGCCGGCTCTCGCGCCATGCTGGTCTACGAACTGCCGCTCAATGAAGTGGTGTTCGATTTCTACGACCGGCTGAAGTCGGTGAGCCGCGGTTATGCCTCCTTCGACTACAAGATGATCGGCTACGAAGAGGGTGACCTGGTGCGCCTCTCGATCCTCGTCAACACCGAGCCTGTCGATGCGCTGGCGATGATCGTGCACCGGGCGCGCGCCGAACAGCGCGGCCGTGTCATGTGCGAAAAGCTTAAAGACCTGATCCCGCGCCACATGTTCCAGATTCCGATCCAGGCCGCGATCGGCGGCAAGATCGTGGCGCGCGAGACGCTGTCGGCGCTTAGAAAAGACGTGACCGCGAAATGCTACGGCGGCGACATCAGCCGCAAGCGCAAGCTTCTCGACAAGCAGAAGGAAGGCAAGAAGAAGATGCGCCAGTTCGGCAAAG
>JAAURV010000084.1 GCA_012032065.1 Hyphomicrobiales bacterium | reverse complement strand
CTGTGGCTCATGCTCCTGCGCCTGCTCTTGGTGATAATTCTCGGATCATTCGAGCTGCTGCCTTCGGTAACCGGAGCCGCGGGATAGCCATGTCCAATCATCACATCGTAATCGTAGTCGGCCTCGCCATCCTCAATGGCCTATTCTCGCCCGCATTGATCCTCGTCTTCGCCTTGCAGGGCATCTGGTATCCATTCTTCCTTCCGCCAATGCTCCCCGTGGTCTTCATGGCGAGTTCGCTCATCGTCTCGACATTCACCCTCATGATCGGCGGCGTTCCTGCAGCGATCTACGAACGCTTGACCGGTGCCTCCGCTTCAACCTTCGTCTCGGGCCTGATCTGGCTGGCAGGCGTCGTATTGCTGACGCTTCCCGCGATGCCGGGAATTCTCGCGGCGCTTGGGCTGGGAGCCGGGTGATGCTAGCCTCACGCCATGGAAGCGATTGAGCGCGCCGCCCACATTTCCGTTGGCCGGGCATGCGGATTTGCCGGGCTCGCCATCCTCTGCTTCATGGTTGGCTTCAGTTTCCAGCCTCATCTTTCGGCGCGAATCGGCGGCAGTCTTGCTTTGCTGCTGACCGCCATTCTCGTCGTCAAGGCGATGCTCGCCTCCCGCACCAATCACAAGCGCACGGAAACCTGGCTGATCCTGGCCGAGAGCGAGCGCCCGCCGCCCGCCGCCGCGCAGATCATGATCGCGAACGTGCTGCGTGACGTCTACTTTCAGTACGCGCGTTACGCGGCGCTCTCCGCGGCCGTGCTCTTCGCGTCTTCTATCGTCATGCCGGCTGTCCTCCATTGAACCTGCTGCGGATCCCCCCGGCCACGGCCGCAACTCATCTCGTATCTCTTTCCGCCGTCGTGCTGGATACGGAAACCACGGCTCTCGATGTGCGCAAGGCGCGCATACTTGAAGTCGGCGCGGTTGCGCTGGTGAATGGCGTCGTTGACGAGGGGCGCAAATTCTCGGAATACGTTGGCGTCAGCGAAGGAATATCGCCCGAGTCGACGGCAGTCCACGGCATCACCGCGAAGGCCATTGCAGGCAAGGATGCGTTCGCCGAAGTCTACTCGCGGTTCCGCAAGTTTGCCGGCAATCACGTGATCCTGGGCTACTCGCTCGACTTCGACCTGACCATGCTTCGAAAGGAGCACGGGCGGGCGGGACTCTCATGGAAACCGCCACGCGCTCTTGATGTGAAGCAACTTGTGCGGCTCTCAAGGCTGCCGCTTCCCAACGATGCGCTCGAGACAGTGGCAAGCTGGTTCAAGATCGAAGTCAAGAACAGGCACACCGCCTACGGCGATGCCGTTCTCACCGCGAAGATCTATCTTGCGCTGCTGCCAATCCTGCGCGAGCGCGGCATCCGCACCTTGGGCGAAGCGATGACCGCTTGCCGCAAGCTCGAAGGCGGCACCGCCGTTCCGGGCAAGCAATTCGACTCGATTTATGACGGTGTTTCGGCAGCCTCGGCAATGAGTGTTCTCGCGCGCGCCGACAGCTATCCCTACCGGCATCGTATTGCCGATGTCATGGCAAGTCCGCCAATTTCCGTCTCTTCCAGAGCCGGCTTGCGAACGGCGCTCAACATGCTCGCAGAGAAACGCGTGAGCTCGCTCTTCGTCCAACCGCCGGACAATGGCCCACATGGCATCATCACCGAGCGCGATGTGTTGCGCGCGATCGCTCGCGATGGCGAGAAGGCTTTTGCGATGCCGCTCTCGACTTACGCGTCGTTTCCACTTCTGACTTTGAGAGATACCGATTTCATCTACGTCGCCATTGGCCGTATGCGCCAGCACAAGGTGCGGCATCTGGGCGTTGTCGACGGCGAGAACAACTTGGTTGGCGCCCTCTCTCAACGCGATCTCCTGAAGGCGCGCGCGACGAGGCGCTCGCATTGACGCAAGCGCTCTCCAACGCCGCGAGCATCGGTGAGTTGGCGGAAGTTTGGAAAAAACTCGCCGCTGCCGCCAGAGCGCTCGTCGCCGAGGACGTCGACCCGCGCGATATCGCGGCGATCATCTCGGGCGAAGTCTGCGCGCTGACGGCCCGCGCTGCGCGCATGGCGGAAATCGCGATGAACGTTTCGGCGAAGAAGCCGGAAGGCCTCCAATTCGCGGTCTTCGTTTTGGGCTCGGGAGGAAGAGGCGAAAGCCTGCTGGCGCTCGATCAAGACAATGCCATCATCTTCGAAGCCCCGGATGAAGCAACAGCACAGGCGTGGCTCAAGGCCATGGCCACGCGGATGAATGCCATCCTCGACGAAATCGGCGTACCGCTCTGCAAAGGTGGCGTAATGGCACGCAACGACACCTGGCGGCAATCTTCGGCAAGCTGGCGCAAGCAGGTGTCGAGCTGGTTGTCGAAATCCGATCCGCAGGACATCATGAACGCCGACATCTTCTTCGACGCCGTCCCGGTCTATGGCGAAGCGGCGCTGGCGGAAGATCTTCGCGCCGATGCCATTGCTGCCGCTTCGAAAACCGAAGCCTTCCTCAAGCTGATGAGCCTCTCGGCTGCCACTGCTTCGCCACCGCTCGGCTGGTTTGGCCGTTTCTCGACCGACGAAACAGGCCGCATGGATTTGAAGAAGGGCGGCATCATGCCGATCTTCTCGGCGGCGCGCGTTCTCGCGCTCCGCTATCGTATTTTCGCGCGCTCGACCAGGGAACGTTTCGCGGCGTTGCGCGGCAATCCCACCGTGCCGCAGAGGACTCTCGAAGCGTTAGGCGAAGCTCACGGCATTCTGCTCGCGGCGATTTTGCGTCAGCAGCTTGAGGACATCGAGAATGGCATTCCACCTTCGAACCGCGTCGATTCCGCAATCCTGTCGGCTCTCGAAAAGGAAAGGCTCAAATGGGCCCTGGAACAGGTGAAGTCGGTCGGCGACGTTTTGGGCGATCCGATCGCTTAACCGTGTCCCGCTTGACTTGAGAGCATCGCCGGATCGACACCGAGCTTGGCAAGCGCGTGTTCGTAGCGGTCGTCCAGCGGATCATTGAACAGCAAGGCTTCGTCCGCGTCGCAGTTGAGCCAGCCGTTCCTCCTGATTTCGTCCTCGAGCTGGCCCGGCGCCCAACCTGAATAGCCGAGCGTCAGCAACGAATGCCGCGGCCCCTTGCCGCCGGCGATGGCATGAAGAATGTCGAGCGTGGCGGTGAGCGCGATCCGCTCGGTGATGGGAAGACTCGAATCGGACTTGAAGTAGTCGGAGGTATGCAGCACGAAGCCGCGTCCCGTCTCCACCGGCCCTCCAAATAGGATGGGCGTGTGCATCGCCTCTTCGGAAACGCTGCGCAGCGGCTTTTCCGAATCGCGTCCCAGAAGATCGGCGAAACTGACAAGCGGCGCCGACTTGTTGACGATCAAGCCCATGGCGCCCTGTTCGCTGTGGGCGCACACGTAGATGACCGACCGCTCGAAACGAAGGTCGCCCATGCCCGGCATGGCGATCAGCATCTGGCCGTCGAGGAAGTTGGCCTTGCCCATGCTCGGAAACTATCCAAAAACCATGTTCGCGTATAGAGTCAGGTTTAACGCGAAGGTGATTTTACCGGAGACCGCCCAATCGCCATATTTGGCCCATGAATCGCAGAACTCTTGTTCAATGCCTTCTTGCCGCCGGGCTTCCCACGCCCGCTTTTGCGGCAAACTCGCGTTATGAGGCGAGATTGATCTCCGGCGGCGCGACGGAAATCTCTGGCGGGCCGGAATTGCCATCGTCATGGAGAAGGGCTGGAAGACCTATTGGCGCGTGCCCGGCGACTCCGGCATTCCGCCGCAGTTCGATTGGACAGGTTCGGAAAAGGTGGCCGGCATCGAGGTGCTCTATCCGGTTCCCAAACGCTACAACGACACGAGCGGCGAGTCGCTGAGTTACAAGGACGAAGTGGTCTTTCCACTCAATGTGACAACCTCGGCGAGCCCCGCGAAACTTTCCCTCGGCATGTTCTTCGGCGTGTGCGATGTGGTTTGCATTCCTGCTCAGGCGAAGATCGAACTCGTGCAGCCAATGGCAAGCGGCGCTCCCGGCGATGTGACGCTTCTGGAACGCTGGAGTGCCAGGGTTCCGAAGAAGGTTTCGAATGATGGGCCGGTGAAATCGGCGCGCTTCGACAAGGCTGCCGGGAAACTGGTGTTGACGATCGACGGCGCATTCGACGATGTATTTGTCGAAAGCGGAACATCCGCATTTTTCCGCAAGCCGGAAATCTCCGGCGGCGTAGCAAGGATCGCAATCTCGGGACTTGCCGATCTTTCGAAGCTGGATGGCCAGACCCTGACTGTGACGCTTGCCCAAGCCGAAAGCGGGCTTGAACAGCAGGTTCGCCTCGCTTAGACCGGAGCCTCAATTTGAGAGGTGCCGCATGACCATAAAGCCCGGTGACAGGCTTCCGGCCGCCGAATTCGTGACCATGACGGCCGACGGTCAGCAGAAACTCTCGACCGATGTGGTCTTCGCCGGCCGCAAGGTGGTGCTCTTCGCGGTGCCGGGCGCGTTCACGCCCACTTGCAGCATGAACCATTTGCCGGGCTTTCTCAGCAACATCGACGCCATCAAGGCGAAGGGCGTCGACACCGTGGCCTGCACTTCGGTGAACGACGTACATGTGATGAACGCCTGGGCCAAGGCTTCGGGAGCTGACGGAAAAATCCTGATGCTGGCCGATGGCAATGGCACGTTCGCAAAAGCCTGTGGGCTTTCAGTCGATCTCGCCGCCGCGGTGATGGGGACAAGATCGCGGCGCTATTCGATGATCGTCGAGGATGGCGCGGTGAAGGCGCTCAATGTCGAGGACAAACCGGGCGTCAATGTCTCCGGTGCGGACACAATCCTCGCACAGCTTTGATATTCTTGTAGAATATAGTCCCTGACACCGTACGGTGCTTCAGGTAAGAAGACGCATTCTCCAAAAATCTAGCTACGCGCCTCGACGAGGCCCTCGCGCGCCAGTTCGTCGGCGCGTTCGTTTTCGGAGTGGCCCGCATGGCCCTTGACCCAGTGCCATGAAATCTGGTGGCGCTTGATGGCCTCATCGAGTGCTATCCACAACTCGGCGTTTTTCACCGGTTTCTTGTCCGCGGTTTTCCAGCCGTTCTTCTTCCAGCCGTGGATCCACTTGGTGATGCCGTCCTTCACATATTGGGAGTCGACATGCATTTCGACAGTACACGGACGTTTGAGCGCGGTGAGCGCCTCGATCGCCGCCTTGAGCTCCATGCGATTGTTCGTCGTCTGCGGCTCGCCGCCCTTCAGCTCCTTGCGCGTGCCATTATATTCGAGAATGGCGCCCCAGCCGCCCGGCCCCGGATTGCCCGAGCAGGCGCCATCGGTGTGAATGATAACTTTCTGCGCCGTCATGCGGCGGGCTGGCTTTCGCGAAGTTCGCGCGGCAACTTGAAGGATACGTTCTCCTCGCGAAGCGTGACCTTCTCGACCGACACGTCATAGTGCGCGCGGAAGGCGTCGATGATCTCGTTGACGAGAACTTCGGGCGCCGATGCTCCGGCTGTGAGCCCGATGCAACGAAGGCCCTGAAGCGAAGTCCAATCGAGATCTGCGGCGCGCTGAACGAGAAGGCCACGCGGGCAGCCGCCTTTTTCGCCCACTTCCACAAGCCGCTTGGAATTGGAGGAGTTGGGCGCGCCGACGACGGCAAGGAGATCAATCTTGCCCGCGATCGATTTCACCGCGTCCTGGCGGTTGGTGGTGGCGTAGCAGATGTCTTCCTTGATGGGCCCGCGGATTGAAGGGAAGCGGCGCTGCAGCTCGGCGATCACGTCCTTTGTGTCGTCAACCGAAAGTGTGGTCTGCGTGACGAAGGCGAGTTTTTGAGGATCGCGCACAGTGAGCGCTTCGGCATCGGCAACCGTCTCGATCAAGGTGACCGCACCTTGCGGCAGTTGTCCCATGGTGCCGATCACTTCCGGATGGCCCTTGTGGCCGATCAGGACGATCTCGAGGCCCTCGCCGAAATGACGCTGCGCCTCCATGTGCACCTTGGTGACCAGCGGGCAGGTGGCGTCGATCTGGAACATGGCGCGGCGGCGCGCTTCGGCCGGCACCGCCTTCGGCACGCCATGGGCCGAGAAAACCACCGGCCGGTCGCCATCGGGAATCTCGTCGAGTTCCTCGACAAAGATGGCGCCCTTGGCCTTGAGATCGTCGACTACATATTTGTTGTGCACAATCTCGTGGCGCACATAGACCGGCGCACCATAAAGCTCGAGCGCGCGCTCGACGATATCGATCGCACGGACAACACCGGCGCAAAAGCCACGCGGTGCGGCGAGCAGGATGGTGAGCGGCGGTTTGGGCATGGGCGTCACATGCGCTTGCGGTGTCTTGCTGTCAAGATCATGAAGCCTTGAAATTCTCCAGCGCAACATTTATGTTGAGTCATGAACAGCAAGCAGGCCAAGCGGTTCCTTGCCTCGAAAGGGTGCTCGTTCGAGCCCGGAATGGGAAGCCACTTGATTGTCCGGCTGGGCACACGCCGGTCTGTTTTGCCAATGCACGGCGCCAAGGAACTTGGCAAGGGGCTTTGGAATGCGATTTTGAAACAGTTGGACTTGAAGGAGGAGTAGATGCGCTATGCAATCCGGTTGCGGAAAGACACCAATGGCACTTATCTGGTGACGGTTCCCGATTTGCCCGAAGCCATTACATTTGGCGAAACTCCCGCAGAAGCCAAACTTCAGGCTATCGATGCCATCGAGACGGCCATGATGTCTCGCATTGCCGATCGGGAAGCCATTCCGCTGCCAAAGGCAAAGGGAAAATATCACGTGGACCTTCGTCCGGCGATAACTGCAAAGATTGCCCTTTGGAATGCCATGTTGAAACAGGGATTGGGCAAGGCGGCTCTGGCCCGCAAGCTCAAATGGCATCTTCCGCAAGTGGACCGCGTTCTCGATGTCAGGCACGAGTCCACTATTTCGACGCTGACGGACGCATTGACAGCCGCCGGCTATGCCTTGTCGGTCAGCGTGTCGCCATCGCGGAACGCCCGCAAACGCCATGGTGCGCGGGAGGCGGCTTAAAGACTACTTCTCCGTCCGTTTCATCATCGCCTTCACCAGCCCGTCGCGATCCTTGCGGTAGGCCTTGACGAAACTCTCCGGTGCGCCGGTATTCTTGTCGTGAATTGCGCCCCAGAAGACCATTTCGACCAGCACCGGAAACAGGGCGCGGCCAGACTTCGTGGGACTGTAGCGTTTCTGCCGGGCGTCCCTTGGATCAGATTCCGATCTGATCAGTCCAGCGCATTCGAGCCGCGACAGCCGCTCGGCGAGGATATTGGAGGCAATGCCTTCTTCCGACTCAACGAACTCGCGATAGGTGGATTTGCCGCGCATCAGCATGTCGCGCATCACGAGCAGCGTCCACTTGTCGCCGAAAATGTCGAGCCCGTAGCTGATGGGGCAGCCCGAGCGGCGCGACCCTCTTTTTTGCATTCGGGCGCAATGACATGTTCACTTGCAAAACACAAGTGAAGACGATATGACTTGCAAATTACAAGTGAACGGGGGAGCCGATGAACCGCAACTTTCTTCTCTCGGTGCTAGCTTATGTGCTGCCGACATTTCCGCTCGGCTATTTCTGGCACCTCTCCACATTTAAGGCGCATTACGACGCGCTCGCCATCTTTCGGCCCGATGTGATCATTCCAATGGGGCTGGCGTCGATGCTGATCCAGGGTTGCCTTTTTGCATGGCTCTACCCGCGCCTGTTCGGTGGCCGCAGCTGGAAGGCGGGTGCGTTGGGTTTTTTCATGGTGTTCGGTCTGCTGGCATGGTCGTTCCTGGTGCTGCCGGTGGCCGCAAAATACAACATGACTTCGGTTTTGCAGTTTGTGGCGCTTGAAACTGCCTTCACGATCCTGCAGTACGCGGTGGTTTCGCCGCTCATTGCCCTGGCAAACCGGCGTGCTTGACTTTGTTTGCCGGAGGGCTAAGGGTCGCCTTCGAGTAACGCCCCAACGCGGGAGAGACCGGGAAACCGGCGCCGAAGGAGCAACCGCCCCGGAAACTCTCAGGCAAACGGACCGCAAGGGCGAAACGTATCTGGAGAGCAGCTGCCCGCCTACCGGGCCGCTCACCGAAGGAGCTAGGCTGGGCCGTGCCGGAGTGACGGTCAGGCGAAAACTCTCAGGTCTCTGACAGAGGGGGCAGGGGCAGTCCGCGAGGATTGGTCCATGCCACACCGTGTCAGGAGAACCAATGAGCGGCGCCTCAGTACTCAGAACCCCCCTCCACGATGCCCATGTGAAACTTGGCGCCAGGATGGTGCCCTTCGCCGGCTATGACATGCCGGTGCAATACCCAACGGGGATCTTGACGGAACACAACTGGACTCGCGAGAAAGCGGGCCTCTTCGACGTTTCGCATATGGGACAATGCTTCGTGGTGGGGCCGGATTTTGAAACGGCGGCGAAGGCCATGGAGAAGATCGTGCCCGCCGATCTCCTGGGGCTTGCGCCGCGGCAGCAGCGCTACTCGCAGCTACTGGCCGAGGATGGCGGCATCCTGGACGATCTCATGATCACGCGCTCGGGCTATCCGGGTTACGAAGGCTGGCTCTATGTGGTGGTGAACGCGGCGCGGAAACAGCATGACTATCGCTGGATCGAAAGTCACCTGACGGATGGCGTCACGTTCAAGCCGGGCGAAGACATGGCGCTGATGGCGCTGCAGGGTCCCAGGGCGGAAGCGGTTCTGGCGAAACATGCCCCGGCCATCCGCGATTTGAAGTTCATGCACTATGCCGCGATCGAGATCGGCGGCATGAAGATTCATGCTTCGCGCTCGGGATACACGGGCGAGGATGGTTTCGAGCTATCGGCGTCGGCGAAGGATGCCATGAAGTTGTGGGATTTGCTGCTCGCCGATCCGGCCGTGAAACCCATTGGCCTTGGCGCGCGCGACTCGCTCCGGCTTGAAGGCGGCCTCTGCCTCTATGGCCACGACATCGACGAGACGACGAGTCCCGTCGAAGGCGATCTCGTGTGGTCGATTGGCAAGAGGAGGCGGGGCGAAGGCGGATTCATCGGCTCGGCGCGCGTGCAGCGAGAACTGACGGAAGGACCTTCGCGCAAACGCGTCGGCGTCAAGCCGGAAGGCCGGGCGCCTGCGCGCGAGGGAACCGTGATCACCGATGTTTCGGGGCGCGCCATCGGCAAGATCACGTCGGGCGGCTTCGGCCCGACCGTGGGCGGCCCCGTGGCCATGGGATATGTCGAAACACAATCGTCCGTACCCGGAACACCTGTGCAACTGATCGTGCGCGATACGCCGGTTCCGGCATCAGTCGTGAAACTTCCTTTCGTCCCCAACCGATTCAAACGCTGAGGAGAGCCTGATGACCGTCAAATACAGCAAGGACCACGAGTGGATCTCCATGGACGGCGATGTCGCCACCATCGGCATCACCGAACACGCCCAGGAGCAGCTTGGCGACGTGGTGTTCATCGAGCTGCCGAAGGTGGGCAAGAAGGTTGTCAAGGGCAAGGAAGCCGCGGTCGTCGAGAGCGTCAAGGCAGCGAGCGAAGTCTACGCGCCGGTGACGGGCGAGGTGGTTGAAGTGAACAAGGACCTTGAAGGCGATCCGGGCATGGTGAACCGCGAAGCCGAGAAGGGTGCGTGGTTCATGAAGGTGAAGATTGCGGACAAGAGCGAGCTGGCGGAGCTGATGGACAAGGCGGATTACGACAAGCTTGTGGCGGGGTGATGGATTTTCTCCCCCAACTTCGTTGGGGGAGTGCCGCGAAGCGGCGAGGGGGTGCCGATGACATGCACCGCTCTCCTCGCCGGTCACGGAAATCCGTCACGCTGGATCACCCCCTCGGCCCTTCGGGCCACTCCCCCACGCTTCGCGTGAGGGAGAGAAAGAACGTACACGGAGCAAATCATGACTCGTTCCACACTTGCCGAACTTGAGCCCGGCGCCAATTTTATCCGCCGCCACATCGGGCCGGACGACGCGGAAACGCGCACCATGCTGAAGGAAGTGGGAGCAAAGTCGCTCGAGGACTTCATCGCCAAGGTGGTGCCGGAAGCCATCCGCGTAAAACGTTCGCTGGAACTCAAGCCTGCGATGCCGGAGCGCACGGCAATTTCGTATCTGCGCGCCATGGCCGACCGCAACGAGGTGTTCACCTCGATGATCGGCATGGGCTACTACGGCACGGTGACGCCCAAGGTGATCCTCCGCAATGTGCTGGAGAACCCAGGCTGGTACACGGCCTATACGCCCTATCAGGCGGAGGTGAGCCAGGGCCG
>JAAURV010000083.1 GCA_012032065.1 Hyphomicrobiales bacterium | reverse complement strand
ATCTATACCAACCCGATCCGCCCCGGCCCGCCGCCCTACGTCCACAAGAAGGCCTGCCACGAAGTCGAAGAGGTTCTTCGAGACTGCCACTGGCTCGCCTGGGAGGCGCGGAAGCTCGATAGCTCCTGAGGCCATCCTCAACCCATCGAAAACCCCGGTTGACCGACGCTGGGCCTCCCACCCGGCGCCGGACGTTTTCCTGTGTTCGAAGGCTTGCATTTCCCCGCCCGATTGCGTAGAAGCCGCCGCAATTCCAACCATAGCCCTGCGAAGGATCGAACGAGCCCCATGGCGCGCGTCACCGTTGAAGACTGCATCGACAAGCTTCCCAACCGCTTCGAACTGGTTCTGCTCTCGGCCCACCGGGCGCGGGTGGTATCGCAAGGAGCGCCCATCACCATCGACCGCGACAACGACAAGAACCCGGTCATAGCGCTTCGCGAAATCGCCGAGGAAACCATCAACAAGGACGATCTCCGCGAGGAGTTCATCCACGCCATGCAGAAGCATGTCGAAGTGGACGAGCCCGAGCCCACGGACGTTCCGCTCATCGCCCAGTCCGGCGACATGTCGGTGGTCAACGACTCCGCCTCCGAGGACCAGGTGGATATGGAGCAGATGACCGAGGAAGAGCTGCTGCGTGGCCTCGAAGGCATGCCGCCGGCCGAGTCGCCAGGCAGCCAGCGCAACGGCTATTAAACACCGCGGCATAAACGCTATTTGGGCCAGGCATCTCGCGCCCGGCCTCGTTTCACGTAATATGCCGCCATGATGCGGCAATACGAACTGGTCGAACGGGTCGTCAAATACGACCCGGACGCGAACGAAGACCTGTTGAACCGGGCCTACGTCTACGCCATGCGCGCGCACGGCAACCAGAAGCGCGCCTCGGGCGAGGCCTACTTCAATCATCCCCTGGAAGTTGCGGCCATCCTCACCGAAATGAAGCTGGACGATGCGACCGTCGCTGCCGCGCTGCTTCACGATACGGTCGAGGACACGTCGGTAACCCACCAGGAAATCGAAGAAAAATTCGGCAAGGAGATTGCGTCCCTTGTCGAAGGCCTGACCAAGATCAAGAAACTCGACCTCGTCACCAAGGAAGCGACCCAGGCCGAAAACCTGCGGAAACTGCTGCTCGCCATGTCGCGGGACGTGCGGGTGTTGCTGGTCAAACTCGCCGATCGCCTCCACAACATGCGCACGCTGGATCATGTCAGCCCCGAAAAACGCATCCGCATCGCCCAGGAGACCATGGATATCTACGCGCCGCTGGCCGGCCGCATGGGCATGCAGGCGCTCCGGGACGAATTGGAGGACATCGCCTTCCGGGTGCTCGACCCCGAAGCCAACCGCACGATCAGCGAGCGCCTCAAGCGGCTGCATGACGAAAGCGGCGATGTTCTGCGGCAGATCGAGAAGGAACTTGTGGCCAAGCTCGCCGAAAACGGCATCAAAGTGGAAGTCTATGGCCGGGAGAAGCGGCCATTCTCGATCTGGCGCAAGATGGAGCGGAAGCACCTTTCGCTCGGCCAGCTTTCCGACATCTTCGCCTTCCGCGTCATCGTCGGAACGGTCGACCAATGCTACCGCTCGCTCGGCATCGTTCACCGCACCTGGCGCGCCATTCCCGGCCGCTTCAAGGACTACATCTCGGTTCCCAAGCAGAACGACTACCGCTCGCTCCACACCACGGTCATCGGCCCGCATCACATGCGGGTCGAACTCCAGATCCGCACGCGATTGATGCACGAGATCGCCGAACGCGGCGTTGCGGCGCATGCGCTCTACAAGGACGCGCCCGACGCGAAAGAGGCGCTGGACGGGTTCAAATCGCCCGCCGCCGAGTCGAACGCCTATCGCTGGCTCCGGCACTTGGTGGAAATGCTCCAGGAAGGCGAAAGCCCCAAGGAATTTCTTGAACACACCAAGCTCGAACTGTTCCACGATCAGGTCTTTTGCTTCACGCCGAAGGGCCAGCTCATCGCCCTGCCACGGGGCGCCACGCCCATCGACTTCGCCTATGCGGTCCACACCTCGATTGGCGACAGCTGCGTCGGCTGTAAGATCAACGGCCGCCACGCACCTTTGGTGACCGAACTGGCGAACGGCGACGAAGTGGACATCATCCGGTCCGAAGCCCAGGTTCCGCCGCCGGCATGGGAAGGGTTGGCCGTCACCGGCAAAGCCCGCTCCGCCATCCGGCGCGCCACGCGAGCGGCGGCGCGAAAGCAGTTCGCGGGTCTCGGCAAGGAAATCGTCGAGAAACTCTTAGCCAAGCACAACCGCGCCTTCGCCGAGACGGAGATAACCGCCGCCATCCCGCGGCTTGGCCACAAGAATGTGGCCGATGCCTTGGCGGCCATCGGACGCGGCGATCTTTCCGGCAAGGATATGCTGATGGCCATGGGTCTCGAGGCCGGCGACGGCAAAGCGAAGCCCATCCGGAAGAGGACGTCCAAGGCGGGCGAAAGCTCGAATCAGTTGTCTGTTCCCGTGCGCGGCGCCGGCGTCAACACGGCCTTGAAGATCGCAACCGAGACAGGCGCTGTTCCGGGCGAGCGCATCGTCGGCATCATCACGCCGGGCGAAGGCCTCACCATCTATCCGATTTTCGCCAAGGCGTTGGAGCAATTCGACAGCGAGCCCGAGCGCTGGGTCGATCTTGCATGGGATGCGACGTCGCCCGAGCAGAAGTTTCCAGCGCGGATCAAGCTCACCATTCTCAACGAGGTGGGCGCTTTGGCTCAGATCGCGCAAGTGATCGGCGAAGGCGGCGGCAACATCGACGAGCTTCAGATGTCGGCCCGCGCGGCGGCGCGGGACTTCTTCGATCTCGATATTCTGATCGAAGTGCACGATGTGAAGCACTTGAACAAGATCATGGCCGGGCTCAGAAGCCGGTCGATCGTCAGCTCCGTTTCGCGGGTTGCGGGGTAGCCGTTCAAGCCTGTAAGGTTCCGTGGGGAACGGTTTGAGCATGCGTGAGCGGGGAGCAACAGCGCCATGGCCAAAGTTGTCGAAGAAACCAGAGGCAAAATTCGCGACAAGCCGATCACTGCAAAGCTCAAGGAAGTTTTGAACAAGGCAGCTGAAGCGGCCGGCATCGACACCGTGCTCGTGGTCTCGGGGGGCCAAGCGGCGAAAGGCTCGGGCGGAAAGCGAACCGGCTCGACGCGCCATGACCTTGGCAAAGCCGCCGATCTCCAGCTTGTCAAAGGCGGGAAGACTCTCGATTTCACCAAGTCCGCCGATCTGCCCAAGATCATTTCGTTCGTGAAGGCCGCCGTAAAGTTTGGCGCAACCGGCCTCGGAGCAGGGGTCAGCTACATGGGTTCCAAGACGCTGCATGTCGGCTTCGGCGGGCGGGCCGTCTGGGGAGCGGGCGGCAAATCCGGGAATGCGCCCGCATGGCTTCGCGAAGCCGTCGCGGCAAGCACGCCACCTTCGGCGATGGTGGCGACGACGGTCAGCCGGTTCCGGGTGGCGGCAAGGCATGGTCTCCACCTCCGTTCAGGACCTGGAGTCGAGTTTGGCGTGACCGCAACTCTCGAAGCTGGAACGGTGGTCACCGTCGGACAGTTCGAGGGCGCCAATTCCGACTGGGCTCGGACGGATTTGGAGGGTGACGGACTGATCGATGGCCATGTGCATCGATCCTTCCTCGTGCCGATCGCGGATGACAGCGGCGGCGGTTTGGACAGCGACGACGAGGAGATCGAGAACGACTTCACGCCCAGCCGCGGAAGCCGCGCCAGCAAGTCCCGAAGGAAGCGGCGAGGCGGCGGGTGAGGGCGCAAGTTTGTGCTTACAGACGATGTGACCAAGTGATAGTCACTGGACCGCTTTCAACCTGAGTCTTGCCCGTGCTTTCACAATCCGAAGTTCTGGCCGAGTTCGCCGCGGCGGGCGCGCTGCTCGAGGGCCATTTCATCCTTTCATCGGGCCTTCACAGCCCGCGCTATCTGCAATGCGCGCGCGTTCTCATGGATCCCGCTCGCGCGGATCGGCTTTGCAAGGCTCTGGCCGGCAAGGTGCGCGCCCTTGGCATTGGCAAGATCGATCTTGTTGCTTCTCCCGCCATGGGAGGCGTGATCGTGGGCTACGAGATGGCGCGGCAGCTTGGCGTGCCTTCGATCTTCTTCGAACGCGCCGATGGCAAGCTCACGCTCCGGCGCGGCTTCGACATCGCCAAGGGAGCGCGCGTTCTGATGGTCGAGGACATCGTGACGACCGGACTTTCTTCGCGGGAGTGCATCGAAGGCATCGCGGGCGAGGGCGGTGTGACGGTTGCCGCTGCTTGCCTCATCGACAGGTCGAACGGCAAGGCCGATCTCGGCGTGCCGCTCGCGGCACTGGCTCAGTTTGAAATTCCGGCCTATCCCGCCGACGCATTGCCGCAGTCGCTTGCAGCCATTCCGGCCACCAAGCCGGGAAGCCGGGGGCTCAAGTGATCATCGGACTCGGCAACGATACGGTGGATATCCGCCGCATCGAAAAAACCATCGAGAACTATGGCGAACGTTTCCTCGAGCGCATCTTCACCGACGTCGAGCGCAGGAAATCCGATGGCCGGGCCACACGCGCCGCCTCATACGCCAAGCGCTTCGCCGCCAAGGAAGCCTGCTCCAAGGCGCTCGGCACCGGGTTCCGGCGCGGGGTGTATTGGAAGGACATGGGAGTTGTGAACGAGCCTTCCGGGCGGCCCACCATGGTGCTCACCGGAGGGGCCAAGAAGCAGCTCGAACGAATCACGCCCAAGGGTTCCAAGGCGCGGATACTGGTGACCATCACGGATGATCATCCCTATGCCCAGGCCATCGTAATTATCGAAGCAATTCAAGGCGATCCCTGAAGACCGCTGTGCTTCTGGGGCCACACTCCGAAACCTTGAATGTGGCTGCGTTGCAACGCATATGACCATTGGTTATAGGCCGGGTTTCGCAGTGGACGGCGCGGACCCGCAGGAGCTCCGTTCGAAATGTACAAGAAAGACCACGCGATGGCCGCCGCACAGGGGCAACGGCACAAGACCGAGGACGGACTCTGGGAGACCATCAAGGTCATCATCCAGGCGCTTCTCATCGCCTTCTTCGTGCGCACCTTCTTCTATCAGCCGTTCAACATCCCATCGGCCTCGATGTATCCGACGCTGAAGATCGGCGACTATCTGTTCGTTTCCAAACTCTCCTACGGCTACGGCAAGTATTCGTTCAACTTCAGCTTTTCGGTGTTCGGAAACACGCTGGTGAAGTGCTGCTCATTCGTGGATTTCCCTGGGCGCGCGGTGCTGGCCGAGGAGCCCACGCGCGGAGACGTTGCGGTTTTCAAGCTGCCGAAGGATACCGACGTCGACTACATCAAGCGGGTCATCGGCCTGCCCGGCGATCGCATCCAGATGAAGGGTGGCACACTTTTCATCAATGGCGAGGAAGTGAAGAAGGAGCCTGTTGGAAACTACGACAATCCAACCGGCGAGGCGTACAACAATCTGGATAAAATTCCGGAGTTCCGCGAAACGCTGCCGAACGGGGTCAGTTACTTCGTGCTCGATTCCGAAACCGATGGCAGTTCCGACAACACCGGCGAATATGTGGTTCCAGCCGGTCACTACTTCATGATGGGCGACAACCGCGACAACTCGCAGGACTCGCGTTTTGAGAATGTCGTGGGTTATGTACCGGTCGAAAATTTTGTCGGCCGCGCCGACATCATCTTCTTTTCGATTTCGCCGGAAGCCAGCCTCTGGGAAGTCTGGAAATGGCCTTTCGCCATCCGCTGGAACCGCTTCTTCACGACGATCTGACGTGTCCGCGCAACCCCGGATCGGCTCCTCGCAGCAGCAGGCCATCGCCGCCGCGCTGGGCTACGAGATCAAGGACAGGCATCTTCTGCGCGATGCGCTGACCCACAGCAGCGCCGGACGCCAGAAGGAAGACTATCAACGGCTGGAGTTTCTTGGCGACCGCATCCTGGCACTGGTCATTGCCGAGGAACTCTACCGGCAGAACCCGGACGAACGCGAAGGCACGCTGTCGAGCCGGCACAGCACGTTGGTTCGCGGCGAATCCTGCGCCCGCGTGGGACAGAAGCTCGGCATCGGCCAGTTCATCATCATGGGGGCGGGCGAGCAGCGCAAGAACCTGCATGCGAACCTCTCCGTCATCGGAGATGTCGTCGAGGCGCTGATCGCCGCGATCTATCTCGATGGCGGGCTTGAAGAAGCGCGCAAGTTCATTCTCGCCAATTGGGCGGAGCTGATGGCGGATCGGACAGGATCGGACAAGGACCCGAAGACGCGGCTGCAGGAATGGGCGCTGGGCCGGGGACTGCCAATCCCTGCCTATCGCGTTGTTTCCCGCGATGGGCCGGAACATTTGCCGGTGTTCACCGCCGAACTCATGTTGCCTGGCCGCAATGCAGCCGTGGGTTCGGGCTCATCGAAGCGCGCGGCGGAACAGGCAGCCGCCGATGCGTTCCTTCGCCGCGAGGGTCTTGCTTCGTGAACAAGGAGGAGACGGCTTGCGGATTCTGCGCCGTCATCGGCGCGCCGAACGCAGGCAAGTCGACGCTTGTCAATCAGCTCACCGGATCGAAAGTCTCGATCGTCACTCACAAGGTGCAGACCACGCGCGCGCGCATCCGGGCGATCTTTGTCGAAGGGAATGCGCAAGTGGTGCTGGTCGATACGCCTGGCATCTTCGCGCCGCGCCGCAAGCTCGACGAAGCGATGGTCGAGAGCGCATGGGCGGGAGCGGGGGAAGCGGATGCGGTGATCCTGCTTGTGGATGCCGCCAGTGGTGTGAGCGAAGATGCGAAGCGGATTCTCGGCGGCATCGCCAAATTCAAGCAGGCACCCATTCTGGCGCTCAACAAGATCGATCTGGCCGAGCGCCCAAAGCTTCTCGAAACGGCGGCGGCATTCAACGAGGCAGCGCAGTTTTCCTCGACCTTCATGATCAGCGCGCTGAATGGCTCAGGCACCGCCGATCTCAGGCGGCATATTGCCAAGCTGATGCCGAACGGCCCTTGGCTTTACCCCGGCGATCAGTCGGCCGATATTCAGCTGCGGTTTCTGGCTTCCGAGATCACGCGGGAAAAACTGTTTCTCCGGCTCCATGACGAATTGCCCTATCAATCGACGGTCGAGACGGAAGCCTGGGAGGAGCGCAAGGACGGGTCGGTGAAGATCGATCAGGTCATTTATGTGACGCGCGACAGCCACAAGAAGATCGCGATCGGCGCTGGCGGCAAAACCATCCGCGAAATCGGCGAGAAAGCCCGCAGGGAACTGGAGCAGATGCTCGAGCGCAAGGTGCACCTGTTCCTGTTCGTCAAAGTGCGCGAGAATTGGCAGAACGATCCCGAACGGCTTCGGCTCATGGGTTTGTAAATGGAATGGCGGGACGAGGGCATCATTCTTGCGGTGCGAAAGCACGGCGAATCCTCGGCCATCGTGGATATCCTGACGCGCGAACATGGGCGCTCAATGGGACTGGTGCGGGGAGGGCGGTCGCGAACGATGCGGCCGGTGCTTCAGGCGGGAAACTCCGTTGCATTGTCCTGGCGCGCGCGGCTTGAAGAGCATCTGGGAAATTTCACGCTCGATCCAATCCGGTTGCGGGCCGGTTTCATCATCGAGCATCCTGCGCGGCTTGCCGGTCTTGTGACGCTTGCCGGTCTTTCGCAATTTCTTCCCGAGCGCGAGCCGCATCAGCGGATTTACGACGCGGGCCTTCTGGTTCTCGATGCCATCGAGGATGATCATCTCTGGCCGGCGCTATTGGCGCGGTGGGAAATGGGGCTGCTGGACGAGTTGGGATTCGGCCTTGATCTTGAGCGCTGCGCCGCGACAGGCAGCCGCGACGAACTTGTGTATGTTTCGCCGAAGAGCGGCAAGGCGGTGAGCCGGATTGCGGGCGAGGCTTACCGCGAGAAGCTGTTTGCGCTACCGTCATTTCTTTCCGGAGGCTCCGAAGCCAATCCTGCCGAAGTGACCGAGGCGTTCCGCATCACTGGTTATTTTCTCGACCGGCATGTGGCCGATCCGCGCGGCGCCAAGTTCCGGCGTCGCGCGAAACGCTGCTTGCATGGCTCAAGCAAATGCCGCAGTGAACAATGCGATATGCTGGGCCGCCTGAACCATGTCGCCATCGCCGTGCCGGATCTTGCGGCGGGGGCGAGGCTCTATGCCGACACCTTGGGCGCCAAGGTGTCCCCGCCGCAGCCGGAGCCTGCGCATGGGGTGACGGTTGTGTTTGTGGAACTGCCGAATACGAAGATCGAGTTGCTGGAACCGCTCGGAGAGAACTCGCCGATCGCCGGATTTCTCGAGAAGAACCCGTCGGGCGGAATCCATCATGTCTGTTATGAAGTAGAAGACATCATGGCGGCGCGCGACAGGCTTGTTGCAAGAGGCGCCCGTGTGCTGGGAGGCGGCGAACCGAAGATCGGCGCGCATGGAAAGCCAGTGCTGTTTCTGCATCCGAAAGATTTCAACGGCACGCTTGTGGAGCTCGAGCAGGCATGAAGATCGGCAGTGCGATTGCGATCTATTTCATCATCTGGTGGGTGACTCTCTTCGTCGTGCTGCCCTTCGGCGTGAAGAACGCCGTCGAAGCAGGCGAGAAAGTGGAGCAGGGCAACGATCCCGGAGCCCCCGTCGCGCCTCAGCTTCTCAAGAAGGCAGTGATCACGACGATTGTGTCGGCGGTGATCTTCGCTGGCCTCTATCTGGCGCTGACCCAGCCGGGTTTTGGCTTCCGGTAGTATGTGCCGGCGCCGCGCTTTCGCACCCAAAAGAAAAAGGCGGAACATTGTTCCGCCTTCATCAAGTTCAACGCAGTTTCCTATCTGCTTCCGGCCCAACCGGGACCGGTGCGGCTGCTGCTTTTCGGGTTTATAGTTCTACCCGCCGCGCGCCGGAAACATCCTCCCCAGACCTGGGTCCACTTCGGGGCGATAACCCTGGCCCGTGTCTTTATGGACGCTCACGCTAGACCGGCATTTTTGGGAAGTCACGTTAAAAATGGCCGCCCTGAGGCAAATTGATGGCGGGGTGCCGCCCTTGTGTTCAGGCCGCGTTTCCGTAAAAGGGCCGGGATTCCGCCGTAGCCAAGGATTCTCATGCGTCTTTCCCAGTATTTCCTGCCGATTTTGCGCGACGATCCCAAGGAAGCGGAGATCGTATCGCACAAATTGATGCTGCGCGCAGGGATGATCCGGCAGGAGTCGGCGGGTAGTTATTCGTGGCTGCCGATCGGCTTTCGGGTGCTCAAGAAGATCGAGCAGATCGTGCGCGAGGAGCAGGACCGGGCAGGGGCCATCGAAGTTTTGATGCCGACGATCCAGTCCGCGGATCTGTGGAAGAAGTCCGGGCGCTACGAGGCTTATGGCAAGGAGATGCTGCGCATCAAGGACCGGCACGACCGCGACATGCTGTACGGGCCCACAAACGAAGAGCAGATCACCGATATATTCCGGCAGGGCGTGCAGAGCTACAAGGACTTGCCGCGCAATCTCTATCACATTCAATGGAAGTTCCGCGACGAAGTGCGGCCGCGCTTCGGGGTGATGCGGGGCCGCGAGTTCCTGATGAAGGATGCTTACTCGTTCGACGTATCGCGAGAAGCCGGGCAGCACTCCTACAACAAGATGTTCGTGAGCTATCTGCGGACCTTCGCCCGCATGGGCCTCAAGGCGGTGCCGATGCGGGCGGAGACCGGGCCGATCGGAGGCAAGGACAGCCACGAGTTTCTCGTTCTGGCGGATACAGGCGAGTCAGAGGTCCATTTCGACCGGGATTTCTACGATATGGATTGGTCGGCCTTCGAGATCGACTATGACGATGTGGCCGCTGTTGCCAAAGTGGTTGAGGATTTCACCTCTAAATACGCGGCAACAGAGGAAAAACACGATGTTGCCGAATTCAAGAAGCGGGTGCGGTTTGCGGAGGGGCTGACACTGCAACACCGGCGTGTACTTTCGGCCAATGACACGGGCTGCGAAGGTCTCCGTTTTGCCTGTGGATGGTTAAGGTTTCGTTATTGCCACAACGAAGACGCCGATCGTCGGGTAACTGTAGCAATGCTGTGGCATACCCTTGAGCCTGCTGCAAAAGGCACGAAGTAGCGGGATCATTCAAAGGCCGGTATGACCCCGCGGAGCCTGATCCAAGGTGCCGAACAAGAACGCGTCCGTGCCAGTCGGCGCGCGCATCACGGACGGAACGACACGCGCCGTGGCCGGCGTCGCGCACTCGCTCGACGGTGATCCCGAGACCCCTGAGCACCCTCGCGGCCACCCCCTCCTCCGCGT
>JAAURV010000082.1 GCA_012032065.1 Hyphomicrobiales bacterium | reverse complement strand
GGAGACGAAGTGATGGCGTATTGGCTGTTCAAATCGGAACCCGACACTTGGTCGTGGGAAGCCAGAAGGCCAAGGGCAAGGCTGGCGAAGAATGGACCGGTGTCCGAAACTATCAGGCGCGCAACAACATGCGGGCCATGAAACTGGGCGACAAGGGTTTCTTCTATCATTCCGGCGAGAGCAAGGCGATTGTCGGCATCGTCGAGGTGAGCGAAACCGTTCATCCGGATTCGACCGCAAAGGAACCGGCGTGGGAATGTGTCGATATCCGCGCGCTGATCGATGTGCCGAAGCCAGTTCCACTCGACGACATCAAGAAGAACGCGAAACTGAAAGACATGGTTCTGGTCAAGAATTCCAGGCTCTCGGTGCAACCGGTGACGGCGGACGAGTGGAAGATCATCTGCGACATGGGAGGCGTGAAGCTGCCGCCGAAACTTGCGTGACCATTGCCATCGACCGGCGGGAATTCATCCGCTCGCATACATCACTCTTATCGCCGCCGCTGGTGCCGGAAGTGACGCTGCATCTCGCGCATGAGGCTCTGCCGATCTGGCAGAAGACGGAAGAGGACCTGGGCGAAATCGGCCTGCCGCCGCCGTTCTGGGCCTTTGCCTGGGCCGGCGGTCAGGCGCTGGCGCGGTATGTGCTCGACAATTCCGCGATCGTTTCCGGCAGGTCCGTTGTCGATCTGGCGTCGGGTTCCGGACTTGTGGCGATTGCGGCGATGAAGGCGGGCGCGTCATCCGTTCTCGCCGCAGATATTGACGGTTTCGCGGTTACCGCAATAGCCATCAATGCAGCACTGAACGGCGTGAGGATCGAGGCGACGCCGCGCGATTTGCTCGAAATCGATCCGCCGCCGGTGGATGTCATTTTGGTGGGCGATTTGTTCTATGAGAAGGCCTTGGCGGCGCGGACGCTCGAATGGCTTCGGACGGCGGAAGCGAAAGGCACGCAGGTGCTGATCGGCGATCCTGGGCGCAGCTATCTGCCCAAAGAGAAACTGACGAAGATTGCCGAATACTCGGTTCCTGTGTCGCGCGATCTGGAGGACGCCGAAATCAAGCGGGCTGCGGTCTGGCGGCTGGCTTCGAATTGTTGAGCCAAAGCGCCAGCATCAGCAATGCCAGAGAAAGCCACAGCCAGATGTCGCTGCCGCCGCCGAAGAACATGGCGGCGATAATCACCGCGGCAGGCGTCGCCACATAGGTCGCCTGCACGGTGTAGACAGCGCCCATCTCGCGGATCAGCGTGAAGTATGCGATGCGCTCCACGATCCACATGACGATGGCCGCGATCAGAATCCAGTACGCGGCGAGCGGAGCGTATTCCGGCGCGCCGAAGGGCTCGATTAACAGGATAAAAGGTACGGCGAAGAGTCCCGACCACACGCTTTCCGCTGCTCCAACCTGGAGCGTATCCGCGCCTTTCGGCCATGCTCGGGCGGCGAAGTTGTTATAGGCGCAATAAAGCACGGGAACGGAGAACGAGGCGACGAGCCACCACGACATCTTCCCGGAGAGCATCCCCTCGCGCGACAGGATCAGCACGAGGGTTGAGGCAAAGCCCACCGCGATGGCCATCAATCTCCGTGGCGCGGCATTTCCCAACCCGTCGCCAGCGCCACCAGGTAGGGCGAAGAACGGCGACGTGGTGATGACAATCGCCAGTTCGGGTGGGCGGTACGCGGCCCGCGAGGAACAGGTTGAAGCCGAAGGGTATGTTCATCAGGAATGCGCAGATGGCCCCGTAACGCAGCGTCGACCAGGGCATGCCCCAAGCGCCGGAGCGTCTGGCGGCGATCAGCCACATCGCCAGCCCGACGCCGAGGCCGGTCAGGAAAATCGTATGGCTCACCGGCACCCGGACATCGGCCAGATGCTTGTAAAGACTGGGCGAGACGCCCCAGAACAGTCCGAGGGCGATGAACCAGGCGAAGTGGCGAGGGGAAGCCATCGTGTGGTGAGTAGCAAAATCAGCGTTGCGGTGGAACTCGTTTGCGCCGCTGCCTGGCAAGGAAACGGCGGTCATGCTGCTTTGTTCGCGTAACTGACAACCTCGAACTCTATTCCATCGCCGTCGTCAAAATAGAACCTTCGCCCGGGCTCGTAATCCGCATGGGAATGGGTTTGGAAACCATGCTGCAAAACCCTTTGCTCGATGGCGTCGAGGTCTTCGACGGCGATGCCGACATGGTTCAGGCCGCCGACGGTCCGGTAGTCGTTCTCGAAGCGCTTCGCCGCTCCTCCGCGCGAATAGATCGCCAGATAGGACGTTTCGTTCCCGACATGATACGTCGTTCCGCCATGGATGGCGGTTCCCTTCCAGCGCAGTTTCCAGCCGAAGACATCCCGTAGCCAGAGCGCCGTGGCTTCCGGGTCCGATACGGTGATGTTCACATGCTCCAGCATTCCAGCCATGGCCATTCTCCTTTGCGGTCTTTCCTCCTTGTGCGACCTCAACTATAGTTGAGGTCAAGAACTTTCTCGGGGTGTGAGCCATGCGCGGAAATGAAATCATTTCAATTGGCCAATTGGCGGCTCGCACCGGCCTTTCGGTTTCGGCCATCCGCTTCTACGAGGCCAAGAAACTCGTGCATCCCGAACGGAGCCGGGGCGGACAGCGGCGGTTTCTGAGGGCGGATATCCGGCGCCTGTCCTTCGTGATGATCGCCCAGCAGCTTGGTTTTCCCATCCGCGACATCGCTCGGATGCTGGACGCGCTGCCGGAGCAGCGCGCTCCGAACAAGAGGGACTGGGCCGCCTTGGCCAAGCACATCCGTCAAGACCTCAATGCGCGCATAGCCACCATGATTCGCCTGCGCGGCAATCTGGATGGCTGCATCGGCTGCGGCTGCCTGTCGCTCGCGAGATGCGCGCTCTACAACCCGGAGGACCGCGCCGCCCGCCTAGGCAAAGGGCCGCGCTTCGTCCTGGCCGACCGGCCCAAGGATCTCGCCTAGCCGTCTTAGACAGGAGTCTGATTGCAGGCTATAGACGGGCCAGCCGATAAGACCAAGAAATCCGGCCAGTCTGGGAGGTATGCGCCTATGTCCGAAACTCATGTCTATGCCGTGACCGCGCCGTGGAAGAAGCGCGCCTTTGTTGACGATGCGGGATACAAGAAAATGTATGCAGAGTCGGTCAAGGACCCGGTGAAGTTCTGGGCGAAGCATGCCAAGCGGCTCGACTGGTTCAAGCAGCCGAAGAAGATCAAGAACACGAGCTACGCTTATCCCAACGTGTCGATCAAATGGTTCGAGGACGGCAATCTGAACGTCTCCCAGAACTGCATCGACCGGCATCTGAAGAAGCGCGCGAACCAGACCGCCATCATCTGGGAAGGCGACAATCCCTATGACGACAAGAAGATCACTTATGCCGAGCTGCACGCCGCGGTGTGCAAATTCGCCAATATCCTGAAGCGCAATGGCGTGAAGAAGGGTGACCGCGTCACCATCTATCTGCCGATGATCCCGGAAGCAGCCTATGCCATGCTGGCCTGCACCCGGATCGGCGCGGTGCATTCCATCGTGTTTGGCGGTTTCTCGCCTGAGTCACTGGCGGGGCGCATCAACGATTGCGACTCGAAGTTCGTGATCACGGCGGACGAGGGCTTGCGCGGCGGCAAAAAGATCCCGCTCAAAGTGAACACCGACGAAGCGCTGAAGAAGTGTGCCGGCAACGAGAAGGTGCTGGTGGTGCGGCGCACCGGCGGCAACGTGCCGTTCGATACCGCGCGCGATCTCTGGTATCACGAGGAACTGAAGCACGTCTCCGCCGACTGCAAACCGGAGAAGATGAACGCGGAAGACCCGCTGTTCATTCTCTACACTTCAGGCTCCACCGGCAAGCCCAAAGGCGTGCTGCATACGACGGGCGGCTATCTCGTCTATGCCGCGATGACGCATCAATATGTCTTCGATTATCACGACGGCGACATCTACTGGTGCACGGCGGATGTGGGCTGGGTCACGGGCCACAGCTATATCGTCTACGGCCCGCTCGCCAATGGCGCGACCACGCTGATGTTCGAGGGCGTTCCGAACTATCCCACCAACTCCCGCTTCTGGGAGGTGATCGACAAGCATCAGGTCAACACCTTCTACACGGCGCCCACCGCCATCCGCGCGCTGATGGGTGCCGGCGAAGAGCCGGTAAAGCGCACATCGCGCAAGTCACTCAAGCTCCTGGGCTCGGTCGGCGAGCCGATCAATCCGGAAGCCTGGGAATGGTATCACCGGGTCGTCGGCGATCACCGCTGCCCGATCGTCGATACATGGTGGCAGACGGAGACCGGAGGCATTCTAATCACCCCGCTTCCCGGCGCCACCAAACTCAAGCCCGGCTCGGCCACGCGGCCCTTCTTCGGCTGCCAGCCGGCATTGGTGGATGACAAGGGAGCGATCCTCGAAGGCGCCGCCTCCGGCAATCTCGTGATCCTCGATTCATGGCCGGGCCAGATGCGCACCGTCTATGGCGATCATGACCGGTTCGTGCAGACCTACTTCTCCGCCTACAAAGGCATGTACTTCACCGGCGACGGATGCCGCCGCGATGAAGACGGCTTTTACTGGATCACCGGCCGGGTCGACGATGTCATCAACGTGTCGGGCCACAGGCTCGGCACGGCGGAGGTTGAGAGCGCCCTGGTTTCGCATTCACAAGTCTCGGAGGCCGCGGTTGTGGGCTATCCGCACGATATCAAGGGGCAGGGCATCTATTGCTACGTGACGCTGATGGCGGGCGAGCAAAGCACGGACGATCTGAAGAAAGAACTCGTCAATCACGTGCGCAAGGAAATCGGCCCGCTGGCGAGCCCGGACAAGATTCAGTTCGCCCCCGGACTGCCCAAGACCCGCTCCGGCAAGATTATGCGCCGGATTCTCAGGAAGATCGCCGAGGACGATTTCGCCGCGCTCGGCGATACCTCGACGCTCGCCGATCCCGCGGTTGTGGACGATCTTGTGGCGAACCGGCAGAACAGGAAGGGGTAACGCTGCTGACAGGCCTTGGCAGGGTGGATGGAGCAGGAGTCTCGCATCGGGAGCTTTCGATGGGCCAGCCGGCTGGACTTGCATCGGACTATCGGCACAGCGCCAAGGAAGCGGTCTTTCGCGGCCTTGAGACGAGCGCCGGCGTCCGGCTGAAATGGTATGACCTTGCGCTGCACGGGCAAGCCGTTTCCGATGAGATCCATGGGAGTGCGCGCGCTTACCTGCGCGAGCGCCTCGCTGGCGGAGGGCTGGGGCAGGCAGGTGACTGCGGATTTGTGATCCTTCACCGCTGCGGTGCCGCATTCTACTTCCTGCTCGTTACCGTCTGGCGCATTAACAACGAGGCGTGGGAGGCGGTTTTCTACCGTGACGAGGGCATGACCGAGTTTGCGCCCTTTCATCCCGCCTATACGTCACCCGGCACGCCGCGCCCGACATTCTGCATCTGGGAGCTTGGCATTGTTGCCTTCGAGGCGGAGTGCTGGGCTGCCCTTGGCCGAAGCGAGCGGACGACTGCGTCCCTGCGTGCATGGGATCAAAGGATTTGCACGGCCGTGGTTTGATAGTCCTCGGACCATCGCGGCGTCCTGCATGTCTACGGATGAGCATGCACGACGCCGCGCGGAGGCTTATTGTTCCATGCCGTCGAACGTTCCGGCCTCGCAGGATTTCATGAACTCGTCCTTATTGACGATCCCCGCGTCCTTGATCTCGACGTCGGTCTTCTTCACGGCTTCTTCGAACTTCACGCCCTCCTCGCCGCCAAGCGAGCCATCGGCATTGGTGTCGGAATTCGTGAAGAGCGCGGTACACTGTTCCGCCGTCATCGCGGCAAAGCCCGGCGCGGCGGAGATGCCGACAAAGCCCAAAGCAACAATCAGCAATTTCCATGCATGCGACATTGTATTCTCCTTCAAGGCAACAGTTGATGCGGAGGCAAGCGGCAGCGAGCCTCGTAGCCATATAACTCATGGTGGCGATCATGGTTTCCAAGCCGGAAGACTGAAGTATGGGTTATTTGTGCGCGCTTATTTCCAGCCGCCCAGGTGTCAACGTGACCGAGAAGCGCGCAAGAAAGCTCATGCCGAGCAGTCCGTCTATTTCGTCACCCAGATTGCCGCCCACGGCGACACTTACCAGCCGGGCCTTGATTGGCCCAATCTGAATTACTTCAGCGGTTGTCAGCTTTCTGTCGGTCAACCCATTCGCTGTCAGTGTTTGAACCACCGGGGCATTAGCCAGGTCGACTCCGGTTTTTCTTGCGAAGCCTTCCGTGAGGCTCACGTAGCTCGCTCCAGTATCGATGATGAAGCGGCCATCAACTCCATTTACCGATGCCCGTGCCAGAATGACATCGCCCGCAGTGGGCGTGGTGTAAACGGAGTCGACTTGGGCGTATTCGGCACCGCAGTTTCCTTTTTCGAGAACTCCTCGATAAGCTTGCGCGTTTGCGGATTGTAGCGCGCGGGATCATACGCTGCCCATTGCTGGATGGGAGTGATGGCCTCACAATGACGTCCAAGCCTGTCGTAGGCCAGAGCGAGATCGTAGAAGACGGAACTGTGCACATTCGCAGGATTTCCAAGCAGGGCCAAGGCATCGATGTGATCGATCAGACTTTGTTGCAGATTGCCGAGCTTCTCCGCGCTTAACGCCCTCAAGTATCTGTACCTGCCGTAGGAAGGATCCTCCCGCACCAGCCTGTCGGCGAGTTGGAACGCCTTCTCGAAATCACTCAGCGCAAGAAAATCCTCGACTGCGGGGTCGAGATATTCGTTAGGCCCCTTGCAACGGTCTACAAAAGACACAAGCGCATTTGCAGCCTCACGCAAATGGCCCGTAGCCTTCAGCCCGTCGGCCAAAGGAAGAATGGCTTCCCGATCGCAATGTTCGCGCGACAATCGGTTGAGATATGGCTGAACCGCGCGGCTCATTGCAACTGAGCGGGGCAGCGCGCCGATACCCAATTCTCTGTAGTCTGAATTCGACTCGAAGAGACTTGCTCTCAACAGATCTGGGCGAAACACAAGGGCGACGATTCCGGCGGCCAACAGCAGCAACGTGATCCATGCCACAGAATGAGTCCGTCGCTTGGTGAATTCCTTTTGACGGGATTGCCATTCGTCCCTTTGGGGCCCCCGCAGTTCACTCATAGTTAAAGTTCCGGATTGTCCGCGCCTGGCCAGAAATCTAGTTGGACTTTGTTACAGCGGTCAACAGTGGACTTTGGCTGGAGTGGCAGCAGCCGGGATAGCAGCAGTATCTTTTCGGGCGGAGGGTCTTGATGCAGCTGTCGCTTGCGCTAGACTAGCGCGTGCCCGCTGCCCCCAGAAGAGCGGCGGACAGGTGAGTGGTCATGTCGAAGAGTTTTCTTTCACGTCGTGCCTTTCTGGTTGGGTTAGCCGGGCTGACATGGTGCTTCCGGTTCGCGCTGCTTCCCGCTATCGCGGGGCGCAGGCTGTCTATTTCGAAACGCCGGAGCGTTCGGGCACCATCATCATCGATACGGACGCGCGGGCGCTTTATCATGTGCTCGATGGCCAGACGGCAATCCGCTATGGTATCGCCGTGGGCAAGGAGGGTTATTCCTGGGCCGGCATCGCCAAGATCGGCCGCAAGGTGGAATGGCCGTCCTGGACGCCGCCTGCCAATATGATCAAACGCAAGCCGGAGCTCGAGAAATGGCGCAATGGCATGCCCGGCGGGCCGAAGAATCCGCTTGGCGCAAGGGCTATGTATCTCTATGCCGGCGGGCGCGATACGCTGTTCCGTATTCACGGCACCAACGAGCCGAAATCCATCGGCACGGCGGCGTCTTCGGGCTGCATCCGGATGCTGAACGAGGAAGTCGTCGAACTCTACGACAGTGTCAGAATCGGCACGAAAGTTATCGTCTTGTGAAATTCAACAGCCTGTGATTTGATTTTGCGCTGTTGGCGGCTAGGGTGGGCCGTCCGCAACTGGGGGCAGGGGGACTATGAAGCGCCGGGCGTTTGTAAGTTTGCTGTTGGGGCTGGCGGTGGCTGGCCTTGGTGCGGTCGAGGATGCCGAGGCGCGTCGCCGAGCGGCGCGGCGGCGCAGGCGCCGTACCGCCGAAGGCCCAGAGACCCAAGGCCAAAAGGATTGCGCGCAAGAAAGTTAAACCTGCCTACCAAGGCCGAGAGATGGTCGAATTCTCGTCGCGCGAGAAATCCGGAACGATCATCATCAGAACGTCGGAACGCGCGCTTTATCAGGTTCTCGGCAAGGGCAAGGCCATGCGTTACCTCGTTGCCGTCGGCAAGGAAGGCTTCTCGTGGTCCGGAACCGCGCGCATCGGACTGAAGAAGGTCAATCCGAAATGGACGCCGCCGCCCGAAATGATCGAGCGCACGCCAAAATATGCGGAGTGGGCGGGCGGTATGCCGGGCGGCATTCCGGAGAATCCGCTGGGTGCGCGCGCGCTCTACCTTTTCAACAGGGGCGGCGATACGCAGTACCGGATACATGGAACGAATGCGCCGTCGTCGATCGGCACCGCCGCGTCATCGGGCTGCATCCGCATGCTCAATAGCGAGGTAATCGAACTCTACGAACGCACGCGGATCGGAACCAAAGTGATCGTTCTCTAGCGGCAGCTTCGCCGCCAGCCCATGTCGGCATGGAAGTGGTCTTCGTGGTCTGCATTGTAGTCCGGGCTGAGTGTGAGATTGAACCACTCGCACAAGCCATCCCGGGCGATGAAGAGAAACTTCCCGGCGTCGGTGGCCTTGCTCCAATCGGTCTTCACCGACACGATCCGTCCGCTCCTCAGTTTGAAACCCGAGATGTCGAAGGCGTTGGCGGTGGCATGCTCGCTCATCGAACTGCGCCGCCGTTTGGTGCGGCAGGAGTAGGACCCGAAGTGAAGGATTTCCGCGACGGGTTCGTTGAACAAGCGCTGAGCCGCGGGCTGGAGGACATGCCGCTCCCACATGTAAAGCCGCGCCGCCATGGCGCAGCGGGTCTCTTCGGGCGTCAGCCTCGCGACAGAAAGCCGTGCCAAGTCAATCGCACCTTCCACCACGCAGGAACCACCTCCATGACTTGGTTTCAGTTGCGCCGGAACGCCCGCGCGGGACAACGCGAAAACGCAGTTGGCGGCGTCCGCGTCAACCAGCTTCATTTGCCAGCCGGTGAAAATGCCTGGCCTATCGGTCAAGTCGGGCAATGCCAGCGGATCGTAGCGGCGCGGCCACTCGAACGCGCCCAGGCGCGAAAGCCCATAGGAAGCGGCGAAAACCGCCGCTGCCACAAGCACCGTCCCGCCGATTCTCCGTGCTATCGCCATCCGCCCCGGTTTTCTCCACCGCCTTTTGGCTTAATTGCCATGTTGCGGAGCACAAGCTAAAAGGCTGGCGAAGTCGAAGGGCATTTTCATGGCGCAGTCCAGCCGGCCGGAACGGCCGCTCTCTCCCCACCTGCAAATCTACAAACCAATGCTCTCGATGATGATGTCGATCATGCATCGCATCACCGGGGTGGCGCTCTATTTCGGCAGTATCCTCATCGTGTGGTGGCTCGCCGCGGCGGCCCATTCGGATGGCTATTTCGATCTCGTGCAGGCTTTCTTCGGGCACTGGTTCGGCAGGCTCATTCTTTTTGGCTTCAGTTGGGCGTTGATCCATCATGCATTGGGCGGCATCCGTCATTTCGTCTGGGATCTGGGACGCGGCTTCAAGCTGCCGGTGGTGGAATGGATGGTGCGCGCCAATCTGATCGGTTCGGCCGTTTTGACCGTATTGCTATGGGTGATTGCCTATGGAGTGAAGCCGTGACGGCCGACCGCAACATGAAAACACCGCTCAAACTGGTGCGTGGCTCTGGTGCGTCCAAAACCGGCACCGACCATTTCTGGCAGCAACGGGCCACGGCTGTGGCCAATCTTCCGCTCATGCTGTTCATGGTAGGCTTCGTCGTCGCGCATCTGGGTGCAAGCCGTGCCGAAGTCGTGGCATCGGTCAAACATCCGATTGTCGCCATTCTTCTCATCATGGGGCTCGCATCGGCGTTTTGGCACATGCGCCTTGGCCTGCAAGTGGTGATCGAAGACTATCTGCATTCGCATCTCAGAAAGTTTGCCGCGCTCGCGCTCAACATCGCATTTGCCACGGCCATGTTCGCGGTTGCCGCTTATTCGATCCTCAAAATGGGTTTTGCATCCTGATGGCTGCCAGCGAAAAGAAGAGCGCGCCGAAAAGCGTTTCCATTGGCGGTCGCGCCTACCCGATCCACGGAGTCACAGTTTCGATGTGGTGGTCGTAGGCGCCGGTGGCGCCGGCTTCGCGCAGCCCTTGGCGCCTCGCA
>JAAURV010000081.1 GCA_012032065.1 Hyphomicrobiales bacterium | reverse complement strand
TGCACGCTGGCCACGCCGCAAGCGGTGCGTGGATCGCGATAGTGGAACACCGGCGGGATGATTTCGCCCTGCGCGTCGAGGAGCAGATAATCGACGCCCCACGAATCGGTGCTGATGCTGGCGATGGGCAATCGACGTACAGCAGATTGCTTCAAGCCTGTCTTGAGCCCCTCGATCAACGCTGGAATGTTCCAGCACAGCGAGCCCGCCACCTTGATGGGCGTGTTCGGGAACCGGTGAAGCTCTTCGAGCGCCAGCCGGCCGTCCGCCAGCCTGAGAAAATCGCAAAAAATCGCCGCCGACCTGAAAGCACTCCTCGCGGATGAACGGACTGTCGACAAGTTTAGCGTTGAAGAGTTGCAGAATCGCATCCGCACCATTCGCAAATATAACGAGAGCGGTCAGCTTCCAGCCGAACTTCGCCCCAAGCTGCTGACGATTGCGAGGGAGTCGCGCGCCGAACTGCTCAAGCGGCAAAATCAAGCTCAGCAGCCGCAGCCGCAACCGGGAAAGTTGACGGCGGAACAGGCGGAAGCGCAAGCGCGCCAGCTGTTGAACGATCCGGCTCCGGCGGCGAAGCTCACCGATCCGGTGCTGCGTAAGCGGCTCTACGCCATTCGCGATCTTCTCGCGCTGAATCTCGTCTCCGCGCAAACCGAAGATGCCTTGCGCAAGAAGCTGGCCGTGGAACGCGAAGTGCTTCGCCGCCGCGTCGCCGAACGCGAAGGAACGCCGCCGCCGGTCACGCCGCCGAAGCCCGGCTCCGGCAACACGACGGTCAACAACAACGTGAATGTTACCAATATTCAGGTGATCTTGAATGACCGCCGCCGCTCGGACGAGTTGGAGGATGAAGAGTTGCGCCGCCGCATCTCCGTCTATCGCGATGCCTACCGCGACGACCGTTACGAAGAAGACGATCGTGACTTCTATGAGGAGACGCTGCAGCGCGACCGCGATCTGCTGCGCCGCCGCCTCATAGATGAGCGCCGCCGCCGCGCCGCCCAGCTCGAAATCAAGGGCAAGAACTTCGATATCGATATCGGCCTCGAGTTTGAGCCTTCCGCACCCCGCCGTCCGCGCTACGTCTTCGCGCAGGAGGCGGAGGATTCGGAGCTCGAGGATATTCTCGCCGCCCCGCCTGCCCGCAGGCTCGAGCGCAAGTACAGCATCGACGATATCGAAGCCGAGCCCGAGATCCGTGAAGCCATGCCGGCGATCGAGATCGACAACGTGCGCTTCGGCTTCAACGAGAGTTTCGTGCGCGAGGAGGAGGTCGGAAACCTCGACCGCATCGCCGAGATCATGGAGAAGATCATCGCGAAACGGCCGCAGGAAATCTTCATGATCGAGGGCCACACGGATGCCGTGGGTTCGGACGAATACAATCTGAAACTCTCGCGCGAGCGCTCAGCCGCCATCAAGAAGGCGCTCTCGACCTACTACGTGATCCCCGAGCGCAACCTGAAAACGGTGGGCTACGGCGAGCGTTATCTCAAGATACCGACCCCCGATCAGGAGCAGGAGAACCGCCGCGTGGTCGGTGCGCCGCGTGACGCCGCTCTTGGGCCTCAACGACTGAGCAACACCCACACTTGCAACGCTATCGGGCCGCCGCTACAAGGCGGCCCGATTGTTTTGGGGTTTAGCCGAGAGGAATGTCATGGCCACCGAACGCACTTTTTCCATCATCAAGCCGGATGCGACGCGGCGCAACCTGACCGGCGCCATCAACGCCAAGATCGAAGCCGCGGGGCTCCGCATCGTCGCTCAGAAGCGGGTTAAGTGGAAGCAGGCCGACGCCAGGAAATTCTACGCCGTGCACGCCAAGCGCCCTTTCTACAAGGACCTGGTGAAGTTCATGACCTCGGGCCCGGTCGTCATTCAGGTTCTGGAAGGCAAGGACGCGGTGGCCAAGTACCGCGCCGTGATGGGCGCCACCAATCCCGCCAACGCCGATGCCGGCACCATCCGCAAGGAGTTCGCCGAGTCGATCGAAGCCAATTCGGTGCACGGCTCCGACAGCCCGGAGAACGCCAGGAAGGAAATCAAGATGTGCTTCAAGGCAGCGGAGATCGTCGGCTAGTGGCGCCATCCGTCCGCATGACAGTTTCGGTGGGGGCCTATGTCGCCTCCATCGTGCTGGTGAACTGGCTGTTCGCGCCGGCCCAGCTTGTCGAGGGCGTTACCCAGTGGACGGCGGCGAGTTGGGGCACGTTCTATCTCGCCAATCTGGTCGTCGGTTTCGTTTTCGTGCTGCGCGACTATGCCCAGCGCGAGATCGGCCACTACATCTTGATCGCAACCGCGCTTGCGGGTCTCATTACCTATTCCATGGTGGATCCCGCCATAGCGCTCGCCAGCATCACTGCCTTCGTGGTTTCGGAACTCGCCGACTGGGCGATCTACTCCTTCACCAGGAAGCCGCTGCAACAGCGCATTCTGATTTCGAGCCTCATCGCCGTGCCGCTGGACACCGCGGTCTTCCAATATCTCGCGCAATATCTGACACCCGCCGCCTTCACCACGGAAGTGATGAGCAAGGCAATCGGCGTGCTGCTTGTCTGGCAGCTTTTGAGGATGCGCGCGCGGAAGGAACTAACCGCCGCCTGAAGACTTCGCCAGCTTGTCGATCAACGCCGAGCGCGCCTCTCTCGCCTCGGCCTGAAGCCGCGCCTCGATGTCGTCCTGGGGCACGGCGTCGAGCGCCTTGGCGTAGAACTGCAAAGCCAGATCGCTGGTTTCAATCGACGCATAGAGATCGCCGGTGAGCTTTAAGACGCGCAGATATCGCGGATCGATCTTGAGTGCGGCTTCATACGCTTCCAGCGCCAGCGATGCTTTGCCTTCAGCGGCCAGTGCCTGTCCCTTCACCGCAAGCATGATCGGATTGCGGGGCGATTTCGCCAGAACCTGATCCGCCGCCTTGAGCGCTTCGCCGTGATCGCCCGTCTCGATCAGAATGCGGGCTTGCGCGCTCCGGTAATCCAGCGACGCAGGTTCGAGCGAGACTGCCTTGGCAATCGCGTCCTTCGCCTCGCCAGATTTCGATGCGCGATAGAGCGCGCGGCGAGCAGGGCATGTGCCTTTGCCGAATTCGGAAGCTTCTCGGCCGCTGACGAGGCCTCCTTCGCGGCAGCTTCGAAATCGCGGTTTGCCATCCTGGCCTCGGCGCGAAGAATGAGCATCGCTTCGTTGCCGGGAGTGATCGCCAAAATATCCGCCGCCTCCGCGAGCGCCGGCCCGGTCATGCCGCGCCCAAGCAGCGCAAGCGATCTGATCTCACGCGCACGCAGCGTATCCGGAGCCTCCTTCAAAGCCCCTTCCGCGTCTTCAAGCGCTCTTGCATTGTTGCCGGCGGCAAGGAAAGCCTCGGCGCGCGGCAAGAGGATGTCGGTTCTGTCCGGCGCCGCAGCAAGAGCCCGCGAGAAGTCGCTCGACGCGTCATCGGGTTTTCCGGTCGCGAGCAAGGCAAGCCCGCGCAACCGGTAAGCTTCCGGTTCGCCGCCCGATATCTCTATGGCGCGCGAGGACAAGGCGATTGCGCCGGCATGGTCGCCCGCCTCGAGTTTCACTGCCGCCATGCCGGTAAATCCGAACGGCTCGCCCGGATAGGTCATCGCAGCCTTACCGGCGAGGTCTTTCAGTCTGACCAAGTTCTTCGAACGCATTGCCGCCTCGGTGCCGTATCGCAGCCCATCGATGTCCGACGGATCAAGCGCCAAGAGCGCATCGGCATCCGCGCCCATCTCCGCGGCGCGTCCAAGTCGCGAGTACAGCCATGCTCTGCCCGCAAGCGCTTCGGTGTCTCTTGCGTTGGAGGCAATAAGCACCGCGTAGTCCTTCAATGCCCCTTCTTCTTGGCCGGTGGAAACTGCGCGCAAAGTCGCTCTGGAAAAGAGGGCGGTGCGGTTGCCCGGCTCCTGCTTCAGAATTTCGCTGGCATCCTCTTCGACCGTTTGAAGCTCCGAAGACAGCGCCACGCGCTTCAACCGCGCGCGCATGCGCTGATCGTCTGTCTTGGCCAACTGAATCAGTTCCGAGCAAGCCGCGACGGCTTCGCTCGCAGCTTGCGTTTCGCATGCGGCGAGCAATCGGGCAGGGCGTTCGATCCGCGCCTTCGTTGCCGCAAGCTTCTCGGCGCCGCGGCGTGCAGCGAATCCGCAAACGCCGTGCCCTTCGGAGTCGCCGCAACCTTTTCATAATATTGCGCCGCGGCCTCGTCGTTCTTCTCCTCAGCGGCAACGTCGCCAAGCGCGATCATGGCTTCGCTGTTGGTGGCGTCGAGCTGCAGAACCTTCTCGAGAACCGGCCGCGCCTCGGCGAATTTCATCTTGCGCGCGAGGATGTAGCCTTTCACATAAAGCGCATCGCCGTTCTCCGGCTGCGCCGCGAGCGCCGCATCGATGTCCGTTTCCGCTGCATCGAAATCGCCCTTGAAGGCGCGCACACGGCCGCGAAACTGCAGCGCCCAGGCATTGCCGGGGTCTTTCGCGAGATAGCTCTCGATGTCCTGAAGCGCATCGTCGTATTTGCGCTGCATCAGGCTGTTGAAGGCGCGGTTGCCAAGCGGCCAGTTGCCTCCGTTCGCTGCGATGGCGGCGCTATAGGCGCTGTGCGCCTCCTCGTACTTGCCGAGATACATGAGTGCGCGCGCATATTCCGATTGCACCTGCGCGTTCTCCGGCGCGATTGCCGCGGCCCAGCGCAATTGACCCTCGGCCTCCGCGTAGCGGCCAAGCTGATTGAGCGCGAAGCCATGCAGGCGGAAGGGCTCCGGCTCGGTGCCGATTTCTTTGGCCGCAAGCGCCAAATCCGCTCGGCCTCGGAAAATTTTTGAGCGGCAAGCAGGGCGCGCCCGCGCTCGAGCAGCGCGTCGCCCTTGCGGAAAGGCGCCTTCGCGCCCTTCTTCTCTCCCTCCATCAGGCAGAGCGTGAAGTCCGCAACCGACTTGTCGTAGTCCTTCAAAACGAAATAGGCATGGCCCCGATTGTAATAGGCCCAGAGATCGGCCGCGGTTTTCGTCGCCGGATTGTCGATGATCGACGCGCACGCCTGAAGCGCCACCTGCGCATTCTGCGACTGGCAATCGGCGATTTCTTTCTTGGTGGGTTTCTTGGCGTCGGCTGGAATCGCCACGGCCATGAGGAAGACGGCGGCTAAGGGAAGAATAGATCTGCGCATCGCGCTGCTCCTGTCGCCCCTCCTGATTGCATAATGTCCCCAGAGGCCCCGCTTTGCAAGCGCATCACCCTGAGCGCCCAATGCTCTGGCGATGGTCGCATCGCGGCCAATCGAACTCAATGACTTGCTCAAAGTGCCGGGCAAGCCGCAAGGCCGGAGCGGCGCAAGTCATTGACTTCGCTTGTCCGCGATGCGGGTGTGCAACGACGCATTCGAAGGCAAAATGCGCGCCTCTTGGAACAACTCGTATTTCGTCATGAATTGCGTCGTGGAACTCCCGCAAATGGACAAGCCGGGGTCAGGGCCCGGCGCTGCTCCGGCCGCGCCACAGGCTCCGAATGTCGAGCCGCGGCCTTGAGGCCGGCTTGGCCATTTGCGACCCTGGCAACAGCAATCGAGATGTGTAAATCTGCTAGGCAACAAGCGCGGGGATGACAATTATGGTGCGCGCGAAATTCGGCATTGCGCCCGTTCATCGATGCTCCCACCTGCGCTGTTTCCGTTGACAGACAATACTCTCTCCTGTACGCTTTAAATGAGTACGCAGTTGAGGAGTTCCAAATGCCGAGAGCCGCAATCGATGACAATGAGCGCATGCACCTCCGGGTCAGGCCAGAGGTGAAGGCCAGGCTCGTGCGGGCGGCGGCGCTGCGCAACACGGATCTCACCAACTTCGTGACCGAGACGGCGCTGCGCGCGGCCGATGCGGTCATCGCCGAGGCCGAATCGATCAGGCTCAACGAGCGCGACTTCAAACGCGTGCTCGAACTCCTCGAGAATCCGCCCAAGCCAAATGCGAAGCTCCGCGCGGCCATCGCCGCCTTGCCGGACACGATATGAATCTTGCGCAATGGCGCGAGGAGCCAATCTCCAAATCCCACGACCGCAAGAACTTCGATTGCGGCGATGCTGCGATGAATGGGTTTCTCCGGCGCTTCGCGCGGCAAAGCCACGAGCAGAATGCCTCGAAGACGTTCTGCGCCATCGACGCCGCCCGTCCCGATCGCATACTTGGGTTCTACACGATCGCGCCATCCGCGGTCGCCCATGATGGCGTGCCTTCGGCCATGGTCAAAGGCTTGGCGCAGCATGAGGTTGCAGGTTTCAAACTCGCGCGCCTCGCCACCGATGTCACGGTTCGAGGACGAGGACTTGGCGGCCAGCTTCTCGCGGCGGCTGCCTTGCGCTGCCTGCGTCTCGCTTCGGAGGGCGGCGGCATTCTCCTCATCATCGATGCCAAGAGCGAGCGGGCAGCCCGGTGGTACGCGAGCTTCGGAGCCGAACCCATCGGTGGAAAGCCGCTGACATTGGTCATGCCGCTCGCAACATTCGTGGCGGGCCTCAGAACCAAGAGCCTGCTGTAGAGCAGCGGCTCCGCCGCTCCGAAGGCCCCAGCCACCGCGCTGTGATGCCGATCACACAATGCGAAGAAAATGTTTCATCTCTTGGTGACAAACGTCACTGCGCGCTGCCTCAAACCCCAGCAATATGGCCACATTCGCAATTCCTTTACGGGTCAGTGCTAGCCTTAAGGGAAGAATGCATTTGGAGCTTGTAATGCCCACTAACCACGGCAACCCACGCTCCGGCGCCCGCACGGGCCACTAGGCGTAAGCCCAGAACCCATGCGTCCTCCGGCTGGCGTGCAAGGAGGACACTATGCGCGTGCTTACTCTGACTACCCTTTTGTCTTTAGCTCTCGCGGCGACAGCCACGTCTGCGCAGGCCAACATGGTTTGCGGCAAGCGCCAGGTGTTTGTCGACGCCATGGCCAAGAAATACAACGAATTTCCGCAGGGCATCGGCATCGCCGGCCAGTCCGATCTTCTCGAGATCTACGTCTCGGAGAAGGGCACCTGGACGATCATGGTGACCAAGGCCCAGGGCGGCAGCTCGTGCATCCTGGCAACCGGGCAGTCCTGGGAAGCCATCCCGATGCCGCCCAAGAAGCTGACGGGCCTCTGATCCTCCTCGAACTCACGCGCGTGGGCGGCGATTGTCCGGATCCCACGCGCTCTCGGGGATGATTCGGGCGGAGCGCCGCTCGCCCATCATCAGAATCTCGAAGGGTGTTCCCTGCGCGGTTTTGGCAGGGTCCACATAGGCAAAAGCCAGGGACTTTTCGGCCGCATGGCCATAAGCCCCGGACGTCGTCAGCCCCGCCAGAGTGCCATTGCTGTAGACCGGCTCGTTCCCCAAACAATCACTGTCTGTTGCATCCACTTCCAGATAGACCAGCCGCATCCGTTCGCCGCGCCGCTTCTTCGATAGACTCGCGGCTTTGCCAATGAAATCAAGCTTATCCAGCCGTATGAAGCGCGCCATCGACGCCTCGAACATATCGATCTCGGCGGTGAGTTCCGAGCCCCAGCCGCGGTAAGCTTTCTCCATGCGCAGGCTGTTCATGGCATAGGTTCCGAAGAGGCGGATGGCGTGGGGTTTGCCCGCGGCCATGAGGGCATCGAAGACCGTGGGCATTCCATCTGTCGGCACATGCAGCTCCCAGCCAAGCTCGCCGACGTAGTTGATGCGAAGCAACCGAACCTCCGGAATTCCGGCGATTGTTGCAGTTCTGCCACTGAGCCAGGGGAAGGCAGCGTTCGATAGATCCTCTCCGCAGCATTCCGAAAGCACCTCCCGCGCCTTGGGGCCGGCAAGAACCAGCACGCCGAATTCATCTGTTTTGTCGGCTATGGTCACGTCTTCCTTGGTCAGTTTCCGCCAATTGAACTGATCGAGGTCGTGAAGCTGCGCCACGGCGGCGGAGAGTACGTAGAAATGATCCGCGGTAAGCCGCGTCACGGTTATTTCCGATTCAATAAAACCGTTCTGATTGAGCAGATGCCCCAGGATAATGCCGCCATCTTTCGAGGGGATCTTGTTGGCGCAGATGCGATCGAGGAAGGCATGTGCATCCTTGCCGGTAATGTCGTATTTCGCGAAAGTCGAGAGGTCCATAAGCCCCACGCGCTCGCGCACCGCAAGCGCTTCTTCGCGAACGGCATTCCACCAGTTCGAACGGCGGAAAGAAAACTGCTCAGTCTCGCCCTGCTTCGCATACCAGCGCGGCCGCTCCCATCCGAAAATCTGCGAGAACTGCGCGCCTTCCGCTTTGAGTTTCTCATAGAGCGATGACTTGCGAAGCCCGCGGCCAACCTCGTGCTGCTCCGCGGGTTTGTAGCAATAGTACATGTGATGATAGTCGGCGACGGAGACCTCCGCCGTGTAGTCCTTGCTCGCCCATGGACCGAAGCGGCGTGGATCGAACTCGCGCATGTTGATCTCGGCCTGTCCATGCACCATCCACTGCGCCAGATATTTCCCCGCGCCGCCGCCCTGGCAGATGCCGATCGAAGCGCCGCAATGCATCCAGTAATTCTTCGGCCCATGCGCGGGCCCCGAGAGATAGACCCCGTCCGGCGTATGCGTGATGGCGCCCGAGATAATCGATTTGATCCCCGTCTGCCCAATAGCGGCAGTCTCTCGGTTGCCTTCTCCAGCCACGGCATGATGCGGTCGAGTTCGTTGGGTTCGAGTTCGCTCTCGTAGTCCCAGCGCGGCGGCTTGCCGTCCCAGCAAACATGCGCGGTTGCGGTTTCGTAGGGACCAACGAGCACGCCATTGGTTTCCTCGCGCAAGTACGCATGCGAGTAAGGATCGCGCACCACCGGCAGTTCGAGCTTGAGATCGATCAGCTCCTTGAGCGGTTCGGTGATTACGTAGTGATGCAGCATGTTGGCGATGGGTGCGGGATGCCCGGTCCAACCCGCCACCACATCGCAGTAGGAGCCAGCAGCGTTCACCACATGCTCGCAATCGATGTTGCCGTTCTCGGTGAACACGCGCCACTCGCCGTTGGGCAGCAACTTGATGTCGGTGACCCGGCAGCGCCGATGGATTTCAGCGCCGAGCTTGCGCGCGCCCGCCGCCATGGCATTGGTGATATCCGCGGGCGCCACATGTCCGTCATGCACGGTCCGGAACGCGGCCTTGACGCCGAAGGTTTCGAGATAGGGATGATGCTGCGGTATCTCCGATGGCCCGATGATCTCGCACTCGTAGCCCGCTAGCCGCGAGATGCCGTGGACATATTTGAACCAGTTCACCTCCTCGTCGGTGATCGCCAGCCGCAGCCCGCCGCATCCGTGCCACGACACTGCCTGGCCGGTGAGCCGTTCGAGATCGGCATAGAGCTTGGTGCCATGGACATGCACCTTGGTCATGTTGAGCGAGCCGTTGAAGTGCGGGCATTGCCCCGCCGCATGCCAGGTCGAACCGGAAGTCAGTTCGCCCTTTTCGACCAGCACGATGTCGCTCCAGCCCTCGAGCGCCAGATGATAGAGCAGCCCGGCGCCCATCACCCCGCCGCCGACGATCACCACCCTTGCATGCGATTTCATGCTGTCACTCCTCCGCCACCGGCCAACCCCACGCAAGTGAGAATCGCTCTCCGGTGGAAAATCGGCCTCAACTCCCGTAAGCTCGTGCAGTTCATCACGGCGCTGCGATATTTGGCAAGTTGGACCAAGCACCGCAGGGAAGCCAGCCACGCCAGCCTATCGCGGGCCAAAGTGGTGGGAAGCGGCCCTGAACTGTGGTATTTGCCGGACATGACCAAGCTTGAAAAGATCGAACAGGACATCGCTTCGCTCCAACCCGATGATTTGCAAAAGTTGGCTGACTGGTTGGCCGAATACCGTGCAAACTTGTGGGACAAGCGTATTGAGGAAGATTCGAAGTCGGGCAAGTTGGACCAATTGTTTGCCGAAGCTGAAGCTGATATTGCGGCAGGCAAAGTGCGCCCGCTTTGAAGCAACCCCTTAAGCACCAGGCCACGCGGAAGTTTTGGAAGCTGTACAACGATCTGCCTGTTGACATCCGCGGTTTGGCGGACCGCAACTACGAACTTTTGAAGAGCGACCCGAAACATCCATCGCTTCATTTCAAGAACATCGAACGAAATCGCTGGTCGGTTCGCATCGGCCTTCACTACCGAGCATTGGCTTTTGAACGCGGCATGGTGTTCACTTGGGTTTGGATCGGGCCGCACGAGGAGTATGATCGGCTGACTAGAGCAACCGGCGGTCATTCGACCGCCGATAAGTTGCTCTAGCATTTTGAATCTGGCGCATAACTGAACGCTCAAGTGATTCCACTTGAGCGCGTTATGCGCT
>JAAURV010000080.1 GCA_012032065.1 Hyphomicrobiales bacterium | reverse complement strand
TCGGCGTATTCGCGGTCGCCATTGTCTTCCGTGCCGCCGTCGAGCAATTCCAGATCGTCATAAAGCTGGACGCTGGCTCCCGCGCGCAGCCGTCCCTCGAACTGGCCAAAGTCGTGGGTGAGCGAGGCTGACGCGCCGAAGTTTTGGTCGTATCCAGTTTCCGCGGTGTCTCCGTCCGCCTCTTCGAGTGTGTAGCGGGCATCGAATTCGGCGCGCGTCGTGCGCAGGATATCGAGCCGGAAGCGCGTCGCGGCATTGGCGTCAAGCACCGCCGCCTCCCCGTCGCCTTCGTACTCGAGCAGGCTGGCGCTAGCGTCTCCAGTCCAGGAATGGCGGCTCCAGTCGCTCTCGAAACGAAACGACGGCCTGATCCGCACGCCAAAGGCATCCTGAGGATCGGACGGCAAGTTGGCGGGATTGGTGGAATAGACCGCATCCACGCCCAGCGTGGGATAAATCCTGAACACCGGCGAACCGAAACCCGGGAATCAAAGGGGTCAACGAGAACCTCGCGCGGTCCCCTGCGTGGTTCTTCCAGCGGTTCGTTCGGCGGATTCACTTCAAGCTGGGTGTCAGGTGGCTCGTCCTCAGGCGTGACTTCGAGCTGGGGAACGCGTGCTTCTTCAGCCTCGGTTGGAGGCACAGCAGCTTGCTCCTCGTCATCGACCGTGGGTCTAAGGCCATCTGCCGTTTGGGCAAATACCAGCGGCGCCAGGCCCACAAGGCCGACGGCGGCAATAGCCAGCATTAGCCCGCGGCCTCTCACTGTCCACGCACCTTTCACCAAGTCTGGAAGGTATCGGGAACATGGTTAACGGTTGGTTGACGCGGCGACTGTCCTGCTTCCCTTTTCGATGCTTCCAGCCTAGAGTTTCCATCATGCCCGCCCGCCTCCAGAAAAATCCTCTTGCCCCACGCGCCCATTGGCTCGCTTCCGCCAAGCGCTCGCTCGAAACCGAGCAGCAGGGGATGATGGCCTTGATCGAGGCGCTTTCGGGCTCGCTTGGCGAGGCCGTCGCCGATGCTGTTGAACTCATCGTCGCGGCGCGTGGCCGCGTCATCCTGTCCGGCATGGGAAAGTCGGGGCACATCGGGCGCAAGATCGCCGCGACGCTCGCCTCCACCGGAACGCCGGCCATGTTCGTGCATCCCGCCGAGGCAAGCCATGGCGACCTCGGCATGATCACCACTCATGATGTGGTGATCATGATGTCGAACTCGGGCGAGTCGGCGGAACTCCGCGACATGCTGGCCTACACGCGCCGCTTCGCCGTGCCGCTCATCGCCATGACGACGCGCGCCGACAGTACACTCGCGCAGGAGGCAGACGTGGTGCTGCTCCTTCCCAATGCCCGTGAGGCCTGCCCCATCGGTCTTGCGCCCACGACGTCGACGATGCTCCAGCTTGCCTTGGGCGACGCGCTTGCGATTGCGCTGCTCGAGGACAAGGGTTTCACCGCCAAGGACTTCCGCGAATTTCATCCCGGCGGAATGCTGGGCGCACAGCTGAAGCATGTGGGCGACGTCATGCATGGCCGTGAGGAGCTGCCGCTCGCTAAAGCCGAGCTGCGCATGGGAGATGCGCTCCTCATCATGACAGCGCGGAGTTTCGGTTGCCTCGGTGTCACCGATGCGAACGGCAGCCTCATGGGCATCGTCACCGATGGTGACTTGCGCCGCCACATGAGCAAGGATCTGATCGATTTGCGCGTCGAGGATGTGATGACGCATCATCCCAAGACCATCGACGCCGAGGCCTTGACCGGCGAGGCGCTGGAACTCCTGAACAGCGCCAAGATCACCAGCGTGTTCGTGGTCGATGCCGGGAACAGGCCCGTGGGTTTGGTGCATATCCACGATTTGTTGCGCGTCGGCGTGACCTGATCACGCCTGCTCTACTTTGAGCCGCATGCCGTCAACACCCGTCACGCGCACACGCGCGCCCTTGGCCAGTTCCGGCCCCATTACTTCCCAGAGCGTATCGTCGATCCTGACCTTGCCGCGCCCATTCACGATCGCGTCTTCGAGTGGGTGAAGCTGGCCGACATAGTCGTGGATGCGCTGATTGAGATTCGGCATCTCGCCCTGCAGCGCCTTGCGCGAGGCCAGGAACTTGCGGCCGCCGAAGAGGAAGATCACCGCGAAAATCGCGAACAGCACGAGTTCGATCTGCCAGCCGAAATTGAAAGCGGCATCGAGCAGCCCAACAACCGCCGCCGCCGCGGCAAGCCAAACGAAGAAAACCCCGGGCAGCATCAATTCGAGGATCAAGAGAACGCCAGCCGCGATCCACCAGAACCAGATGCCGGTGACCGGAATGAGAGTATCCATGGGATCAGCTCCTGTTCGTCACGTTTGGCACGCCGCCGCGCCGTGCCGGCGTTGCCGCGTCGGATGCGCCAAACGCCTCGCGCGCGATCTCGGCAATGCCGCCGATCGAGCCAATGATGGAGGACGCTTCCAGCGGCAGCATCAGAATTTTCTGGTTCGGAGACTGCGCCAATGCCTCGAGCGCCTTCACGTAGTTGTTGGCCACGAAATAGTTGATGGCCTGCACATTGCCGGCGGAAATGGCATTGCTCACCAGTTCGGTCGCTTTGGCCTCGGCTTCCGCGGCGCGCTCGCGCGCCTCGGCGTCGCGGAAGGCAGCTTCGCGCCGGCCTTCGGCTTCGAGCACGACCGACTGCTTTTCGCCTTCGGCCTTGAGGATCGCCGCCTGCCTAAGACCCTCGGCTTCGAGAATGGCCGCGCGCTTGTCGCGCTCCGCCTTCATCTGGCGGCCCATGCTCTCGACCAGATCGCGCGGCGGGTTGATATCCTTGATCTCGATGCGGGTCATTTTGACGCCCCACGGATGCGTCGCCTGGTCCACGACGCCGAGCAGCCGGTGATTGATCTCGTCGCGTTGCGATAACAGGCTGTCGAGTTCCATGGACCCCATGACGGTGCGGATATTGGTCATCGTCATGTTGATGATGGCGTTCTCCAGATCCTTGATTTCATAGGTGGCGCGCGCCGCGTCCAGCACCTGATAGAAGGCCACGCCATCGACCGTCACCATGGCGTTGTCCTTGGTGATCACCTCCTGCGAAGGCACCGGGATCACCTGCTCCATCATATTGAGCTTGGCGCCGATCCGGTCGATGAACGGCACGATCAAGCCAAGGCCGGGCCCGAGTGTTCGCACATAACGGCCGAAACGCTCGACCGTGTAGTTGTATCCTTGCGGCACCATGCGGATGGCGCGCGCGATGTAAAAGATCACGACCGCCAAAAGTACCAGAACGAAAATTGCGGGGCCTTCCAACATGCCGTCGTCCTTTCCGGTGCCGGGCGCTGATTCGCGCGGCTGACTTCACTTCATGAAGGATGGTCGCGAGCAAGCCCCGTTTCAAGGGCCTGGCGGCAGCCAGCCCGCCAATTCACTACGGGCGATGGTTTCCAGCATCTTGATCGAAACATCGCTGTCGTTGAGGCAAGGCGCCGCGGAGAAATGCGTGCCGCCCTTCTGGTGGAACGTCTCCGCAAGTCCGATCGCCACTTCCTCCAGCGTCTCGACGCAATCGGACGCAAAACCGGGCGTGATCATGACAAGTTTCTTGACCCCCAGCCCCGGAAGCTCCTCGACGGTCTGCTGCGCATAAGGCTTGAGCCACTCGGCTTTGCCGAAACGCGATTGAAACACCACTTGCAACAGACCGGGTTGCAGATTGAGTTTTTGCGACAGAAGCCGCGCCGTCTTCATGCAGTGGCAGTGATAGGGATCGCCCGCCTTGAAATAGTCTTCGGGCAAGCCATGAAACGACGCGAGAATGCGATCCGGCTTCCACTCCAGTCCATGGAGATGCTGTTTCAGCGATTTCGCCAGCGCGTCGATGTGCGCGGGATGATCGAAATAGGGCGGCACGGTGCGGATGGCAGGTTGCCAGCGCATCCCCTTCAATGCATCGAAACACGAGTCGAGCGCCGTCGCCGTCGTTGCCGCGCAGTATTGCGGATAAAGCGGAAACAGGAGAATGCGGTCGCAACCTTGTGCCTTGAGGGCGGATATTGTTTCGGTGGCCCCCGGTTTGCCGTAGCGCATCGCAAATTCCGCGGCGACGCCGCTCGCTTTCATCGCGTCCGCCAGTTTGCCGGCTTGCGAGCGGGTGAAGGTAAGGAGCGGAGACTCGTTCAGTTGCCGGTTCCAGATCTTGTCATAGGCGAGCCCGCTGCGCTTCGGACGCGTCGACAAAATGATGCCGTTCAAAATGAACCACCACACCGCCGGATTGACTTCGATCACCCGCCGGTCCGAAAGGAATTCTTTCAGATATCGCCGCATGGGCCAGTAGGACGTCGCCTCCGGAGTCCCCAGATTGAGTAAGAGGATTCCGATTTTCCCAATCTTTACATCGGGATGCCCGGTAGGCTTGAAGGACGGGGCGGCAGGCACGTTCATCGTCTTGGGTGTCCCTCCCTGGGCGCTCTGACGGATGGCTTCGTTAACATCTTGCTTATGCAAAGAGAAGATAATCCGCCGCCTGACAACGGACTCAGGGGAATGGCCTCCAACGCACGCAAGCGGCAGTCATATGCGGATACGGTGAAGAACCCCAAGCGGTTCGGCACCGATATCGTATTTGGCGATCTGGATCAGCCCGCCAACGCCTCCGAAATCGACATGGGCGAGTTTCGCGCGAGGCAAATTGCCGCCGTGGCATCCGGTTCGCCCCTGCTGCTGACGTCCAATATCGGCGTGTCGCTGGGCTTTGCCCTTCTTTCACACGGCCATTTTTCTTACGGCCTGCTCGTCACCTGGGTCGCGGGCATGGTTTCGGTGTCGCTCTTGCTGCTTGCCTCGTGGTGGCGGAACCTTGGCAAGCGTTACCAATCCGTGCCCCTCAAATCCATCCGCCGGGCAGAGTTCTGGGCGACAGTTCTAGGCGTCCTCTGGGCTGCGTTTCCGGGCCTGTTCTTCGCCAGCGCAAGCCCCAACATGAAAATCCTGATCGTGGGTTTGACGCTCGCCGCATCGGGCATCGGCGCCATGGCGCTTGCCCGGATTCCAACGGCCGCGATTCTCTATTCCTCGCTTACGGCAATGGCCCTCGCGCTCACCTCCATGAAGCTCGGCGGCGAGATCGGCCTCACCTTCGGAATGCTGACGCTATTCTACGGCGCGTTGATCGCCGGTCTCGTATTGTCGCAACATGTGCGAAGCCTCGAACGCGCCTCCGTCGATGTGGAACGCCATCGCAAGAGCGAGATCATCAATCTTCTGCTCAACGATTTCGAACGTGGCTCCAGCGACTGGCTGTGGGAAACCGATGCCGAGGGCAAGCTGACTTACTCCTCCGACCGCTTTGCCGAAATCGCCGAGCGTGACACCGGCGAAATGGCGGGCCGGACCTTGACCGAGATCGCCGGCTATCCGCGAAATCAGCACGGCTGGGACTCGCTTGAAGCAGCGATGTCCGGGAGGTCCGAAGTCGCAAACACCGATCTCGAAGTAGCACTCGGCGGCGTCAAATCTTGGTGGCAGTTCGCGGCGAGACCCTTGATCGGCAAGGACGGCGAGTTCCTGGGCTATCGCGGCGTCGGCCGCGACGTAACACTCCTTCGCAACGCGCAGCTCAAGCTCATTCAGGACAAACAGGCCGCAGAGGAAGCGAGCGCCGCCAAGACCCAGTTCCTCGCCGTCATGAGTCACGAGTTGAAGACGCCTCTGAACTCGATCGTTGGCTTCTCCGAGATTCTCTCCTCGGGCCGCGAGGGCAGTTTCGCGCCCGAGTCGCTGCTTGACTATGCATCCACAATTCTCGAAAGCGCGCGTCATCTCCAGTCCTTGATCAACGACATTCTCGACGCCACCCGCATCGAGAAGGGCACCATGACGCTCGTCGAACAGGAAACCGACGCCGCCGAAGTTGCCGAAGTGGCGCTCAAGATGTGCCGCGATCAAGCGCAGACCGCCGATGTAACGCTGGTCGCGAAACTGGTGGACGGTGTCGAAATCAAGGGCGACTCGACCCGCATCAAGCAGGTTCTCCTCAATCTCGTCACCAACGCCATCAAGTTCTCGCCCGTGGGCGGATATGTCAATGTCTCCTTCGCGAAGCACTATGACGGCGGGTTGAAAATCATCGTCAAGGACGCCGGCATCGGCATCAAGCCGGAAGACTTGGCGCGGGTGTTCGAGCCTTTCGTGCAGGCCGACCAAGGCACCGCGCGCCGCTTCGGCGGCATTGGCTTGGGGCTGGCGATTGCCCGCAAGATCGCAAGATTGCACGGCGGCGACATCGTTCTCGAAAGCCATCCAGGTGCTGGCACCGCAGCCCACTTCGTAATCCCTGCCGCGCGCGTGACGTGGCCGGAACCGCGCAAGGTGAAGGCAGGAGTTGCGGCCTGAACCGCCTTCGGCCAATCTGCGGTCATGGCCAAAGCAGCTTCTGTTTCACCCTTCCTCGGCGCGGTCAGCGCCAAATCGCCGGCCGGCTTCGGCGCCGCGGTCTTCGGCGCACCCCACGGCACCCCCTACATCAGCATCGACAACGGCGTTCACGCGGGCGCACCCGATGCCTTCCGCAATGCCGTGGCTAGTGACTACGACTGGATCGATCACTGGGATTTCGATTTTGGCGGCCCACTGCTGACCGAACGCGGTTTTAGAGTTGCCGATCTCGGCAACCTCCGCACCACGCCGAAGGATGGTCCGCGCAATCGAAAACTCATCGAAGCCAAGACTCGCGAGATCATCGAAGCGGGCGCCGTCCCCATCATGTTTGGCGGCGACGATTCGACACCGGTTCCCTTCATCGCCGCCTTCACCGGCAGCCCTCCGCTCACCATCCTCCAGATCGACGCACATATCGACTGGCGCGAACAGCGCGAAGGCGAAACCCGGGGTTTCTCCAGCACCATGCGCCGGGCATCCGAACACGAGCATGTCTGGCGCATCGTGCAGGCGGGTATTCGCGGCATCGGCAGCGCCCGCGCCCCCGAGATCGCAGCCGCGCAGCAATGGGGCGCGCATCTGATCACCGCGCACGAAATCCACCGCTCCGGCATCGAGACGGTTCTCGCGCTCATCCCCGAAGACGCGCCCTGCCTCATCACCTTCGACTGCGACGCGCTCGACTCCTCGCAGATGCCGGCAGTCGCCTACCCCTCCCCCGGCGGCCTCACCTTCACGCAGATCGTAAGCTTGATCGCCGGCGTCGCCGCCAAGGCGCCAATCGCCGGCTTCACCATGGTTGAATTCGTGCCAAAGCGTGACCGCGACGGCACCGCCGCCTTCACCGCCGCGCGGATCGCCTGCAACGTGATCGGCCGGATTGCAAGGCAGCGCTGACTATTCGGCGGCGCCTGCAATTTGCTTGCAGGCGTCTGCTCCAGCCGCGCAAGCAATTCGGCTTCGCGAGCTTTCGCTGCAAGGGCGCTTGCCTCTTTCACCGGGCCAAAGCCGCGGATTTGATCCGGAAGAGAAGCGGTCTCGACGATCATCGCGCGATTGTTCTTGTTCAGCATCGGAAGCAGCCGTTCGATCGTCGATTTGTAATTCGCGAGCAATTCTCGCTCCCTTCGCCGTTCTGCCGTTCTTCCAAACACATCGAACGCCGTTCCGCGCAGGCCTTTCATTTTGGCGAGCATCCGAAACATCTTCTTCGCCCAAGGTCCAAAGGCGATTTTCGCTGGGCGTCCCGTCCTCGCATCGATCCGCGACAACAAGGGCGGCGCGAGATGGAAGTTCAGCGAGTAATTGCCATCGAAGCGCTTCCGGACTTCCTCCTGAAAGGCGCCATCGCTGTAAAGCCGCGCCACTTCGTACTCGTCCTTGATGGCCATCAGCTTGAACAGGTTTTTCGCCACCGCTTCGGTAAGGAGCAATTCCTTGCCGGTGACCCGTTCCTTCTCCCGGACCTTCGCGACAAACGAACGATAGCTCTCGGCATAAGACTGATCTTGATAGCGCGTCAGTTCCTCCACGCGATGCGCGATCAGTTCATCGAGAGTGAGTCTTGGTTTTCGCGCCTCAGGCTTCGCAATGATCGCGCGCACGGCGTTCTCGTCCACCGCGGCTCGCCTTCCCCACAGGAACGCATCGAGGTTCATTTTTACCGACACGCCATTGAGTCTGACGGCTTCCGCAATCGCATCCGCGCTAACCGGCACAAGTCCCTTCTGATAGGCGAAACCCAGAAGGTACAAGTTGCCCGCAATCGAGTCGCCTAACAGCGCCGCCGCGATGCTCGTCGCATCTATGCCGTGGCACGCGCCATCTCGCGCTGAGGCCGCGATCCGCAAGGCGAGTTGTTCACCCGGAATGGCGAAGTCCCGCGCATGCGTGAAATCCGCCGGCATCGCTTCGAAACTGTTGACCACCGCATGCGTGCGCGCCCGTGAAGCCGCCTTGAGTACGCGCTCCGAAGCCGCCGTCACCAGATCGCAGCCAAGGATCAGATCGGTCCCACCGGCGGCGATGCGCACGGCAGCGATGTCCTCTGGAGTGGAAGCGATCTTCAAATGCGTGACAACGGCGCCGTTTTTCTGCGAGATGCCCACCATGTCAATGAGTGCCGCACCCTTGCCTTCGATATGCGCCGCCTGCCCCAACAGATGCCCAATAGTGACAACACCCGTGCCGCCGATCCCGGTGATTAGCATAGACCACGGTCTGTCGAGCGATGGCGGTTTCGGCCCCGGCAAAACCGGAAATGGTGTCGCAGCAGGATCGCGCGCCTCGGGAAGTTCGGGCTTCTTCAGAGTGCCGCCTTCGATCGTCACGAAGCTCGGGCAAAAGCCCTTGAGGCAGGAGAAATCCTTGTTGCATGCCGACTGATCGATCTGCCGCTTGCGCCCGTACTCGGTTTCGACGGGTGCGATTGCCACGCAATTCGATTGCACTCCGCAATCGCCGCAGCCCTCGCACACGCGTTCGTTGATGAACACGCGCCGCGCCGGATCGGGGAATGTTCCCTTCTTGCGCCGCCGCCGTTTTTCAGCGGCGCAGGTCTGGTCATAGATAATGACCGACGCGCCGGAAACCTGCTGCATCTCCTCCTGCACGTCCTGCAAATCGTCGCGATGATGCGTGGTCACGCGCGCCGGCAGCCTCGAATGTTTCCCCGGCTCATCCGACACGATGGCGATGCGGTCGATCCCCGCGGCGCGGATTTCCTCGGCGATCTGCTTCACCGTAAGACCGCCATCGTTCGCCTGCCCGCCGGTCATCGCCACGGCGTCGTTGAACAGAATCTTATAAGTGATGTTGACGCCGGATTTGACCGCATGGCGGATCGCCATCAGGCCCGAGTGATTGTAAGTGCCGTCGCCCAGGTTCTGAAACATGTGCGCGCGTTTCGAGAACGGCGCTTCGCCCACCCAGTTGGCGCCTTCGCCGCCCATTTGCGTGGAGCCCTCGGTGGCGCGGCCCGGCACGAATTGCGCCAGCCAATGACAGCCGATTCCGGCATAAGCGCGCGCGCCTTCGGGAACCACCGTCGAGGAATTATGCGGGCAGCCCGCGCAGAAATAGGGAACCCGCGCCACCAGATCGGCCTGATTGCGCGCCACGGAGCCGGAAGATTGCAGCGCCGATGCACATGCCGCCACCGCGCGATCCTTCACCCGCGCCGCGATCGCGCTCGCGATTGCCAAGGGCTCCAGCACACCATGCGGCGCGAACAATGTCCTGCCCGATTCGTCGCGCTTGCCGATGACCGTGGGCCGCGATTTCGCATTGTAAAGAATGTCGCGAAGCTGCGTTTCGATGAGCGAGCGCTTTTCTTCGACAACGATGACTGTATCGAGCCCCTCGGCAAACTCTTTCACGATCTCTGGCTCGAGCGGCCACACCATGCCGAGCTTCATGAGCCGGATGCCGATCCGCGCCGCACCCTCTTCATCGATGCCTAGCTCTTCCAATGCCTGCCGCACATCGAGCCACGCCTTGCCCGCCGAAACGATGCCGAGCTTCGGCGCCTTGCCGCCGTCCCACACAATCCGGTTCACGCCATTGGCCCGCGCAAACGCCAGCACGGCCGGCAGCTTGTGCATATGCAACCGCTCTTCCTGCTGATGGCGGTCGTCATAAGTGCGGATATGCAGTCCGCCCAGCGGCGGATTCGCCAGTTTCGGAAGCTTGATCGCAGGCCGCTTGATCGGCGCGTCCACTACCGCCGAAGACTCGACCGTGTCATGCACGCATTTCAATCCCACCCACACGCTTGCATGGCGCGACATCGCATACCCGAGCAGCCCGAGATCGATGATTTCCTGAACGCCAGCAGGGCTTAACACCGGCATCATGGCATCGCTCAGCGCCACATCGCTTGCATGCACGACAGTGGACGACTCTCCCGAATGATCGTCGCCCGCCACGACGAGCACGCCGCCATGTGGAGAGGTGCCCGCCATGTTGACATGCCGGAACACGTCGCCCGAACGGTCGACGCCCGGCCCCTTGCCG
>JAAURV010000079.1 GCA_012032065.1 Hyphomicrobiales bacterium | reverse complement strand
CGCGACCGAACTCGTGGGCGCGGTGCTCCTATTCCTTGGACTGTTCACGCGGCTTGGCGCGCTGGCGCTTCTGGGCGTCGTCGCGGCCGTTCAGCTTTTCGTCTATCCAGGACATTGGGCCGAGCACCTGCTGTGGGCGGGTCTGCTGCTTCTGCTGGCCGCGCGCGGGGCCGGCGTTTTTTCCATGGACCATGTGGCGAAAAGAGCCTTCGCTCACTATATCTGAAGGATGGGCGAAGTACTCATGTCCGTTATCCTCGGCGCAGGCTTCGGCGGCCTTAACGCTGCCCATGCCTTGAAGAAAGCGCAAGTCGATGTGACGCTGATCGATCAGCGGAACTATCACTTGTTCCAGCCGCTGCTTTATCAAGTGGCGACCGCGGCTCTTTCACCGGCGCAGATCGCGACTCCGATCCGCAAGATTCTCGCCGGTCAGCGCAACACGACCGTGCTCATGGACAAGGCGCTGGATGTCGACCTCGATGCGCAATCGGTGGTGACGGCGAGCCGCCGCATTCCCTACGATTACCTGATCGTGGCAACAGGCGCACGGCACGCTTACTTCGGACACGAGGATTGGGAGAAGTTCGCGCCCGGCCTCAAGGATATCGACGAAGCGATCCAAATCCGCAGGCGTGTCTTGATCGCGTTCGAGAAAGCCGAAGCCGCAACCGGCGAGGAAGAACGCGCAAGCTGCTTACATTCGCGGTGGTCGGGGCTGGTCCGACCGGAGTGGAGATGGCAGGCGCCATCGCCGAACTTGCGCGGAAATCGATCGTCTGCGACTTCGCACACATCGATCCCTCTTCGGCGCGCATCGTATTGATCGAGGCAGGGCCGCGGTTGTTGCCATCCTTTCCCGATGCGTTGTCGGATTCCGCCGAAGAGCAGCTCCGGAAACTGAAAATCGAAGTGATCAAGAGCGATGCCGTCACCGCGTGCGACGGACAAGGCTTGATTCTGGCGAGCGGCAACAGGATCGATGCATCACCATCATCTGGGGCGCCGGCGTCATGGCCTCGCCGGCGGCAAAATGGTTGAAAGCCAAGTCCGATCGGGCGGGCCGCGTCGAGGTGGGCGGGGATTTAAGGGTCGCAGGTCACCCGAACGTCTTCGTGATTGGCGATACGGCTGCGGTCAAGGATGGCGCCGGCCGCTTCGTGCCCGGCATTGCGCCCGCGGCAAAACAGATGGGCAAGCACGTGGCTCGAACTATTCTCTCCGATATCGCCGGAAGGACTTCCATGCCCTTCGTCTATAAGGACTATGGCAGCCTCGCCACCATTGGCCGCAAGGCTGCGGTGGCGGATTTCGGCCGATTCACGCTTTCGGGATTTCCGGCTTGGCTCATTTGGGGCATTGTCCACCTCGGATTCCTGATCGGTTTTCGCAACCGTTTTACCGTGATGCTGGACTGGGGTTGGGCCTACTTCACCCACAATCGCGGCGCGCGGCTCATTACTGGAAGCGAGATGTAGGTCTCAGCTTTCCACCGCGGCTATGAGATCGCTTATTTGCATGCGCTTGCGGTAGTCCGGGTCGACGAAGCGCGCCTTGACGCGGCCGTCCTTGCCGACGACAAAGGTCGCGGGGATCGGCAGCGTCCAGTTTTCGTTGTCCTGATACTTCGAAATATCCCATCCCGCCGCCGTCATGGCGATTCGCTTTTCGTCGTTGATCTGAATGGCGAGCTGCAGTTCGAGTGCATAACCGCTGTCGAGATCGGTGAGGATCGGAAAGAGCGCGCGCGCGTCTTGCTTGAGCGTCTTGTTGAACTTCGCCGTTTCCGGCGTGATCAGCACAAACTGCCCGCCTGCGTCCTTCACCTTTTTCTCGACGTGCGCCATGGCGTCGGCGTTGAGCCGGCAATAGGGGCACCAATGCCCACGGTTGAATGATACGACGACCTGGCCCTTCTGGAGCAGCTCTTCTAAACTCACGAGATGGCCCGTTTCGTCCGGCAAAACAAAATTCGGCATGGGTTCGCCAATGTTCGGAGCGCCATCACCCGCGCCGCTATCGTACAGGCGCTTGAGCATGCGATCGACGATGTCGGCGAATGGCGGGCTCAGGCGGCGAACGTCGTCCGCGAATGTGCTGAGCCTCTCCGACAGCGGCGCATCCATGTTCCGGCAACGCTCCGTGCAGAGTTCAAGTTCTTCCTTCAGGCCTGGAGGGCTCAATGGAGACTCTCCCCTGCCATGATCGCGGGCTGGCCTTCCGCGGACCAATCCTTGGACCGCAACAGCCTGACAAATGTTGAAGCGGCCGCGGACTGTTTCCGGCCAAACACCGTGTAGAGGCTGATCAAGGCATTCATGTCGAAGCCTTGGATTTGCGCCAGGCGGAGATCGCCTCCGGCCTCCCGGCTCTTCGGCCAAATTCCGACGCCGAGATTTGCGCGGACCATGCTCGCAAGGTCTTCGACGAGCGGGACTTCATGTTTCGAGGGCGGCGTCAGGCCATGTTTCCGAAACTCAAGCTCAAGCATGTCGGTCAGCGAGCAATAGGGACGGCACAACAGCCGCTCGTTTACCAGATCCTCGATCTCGACGCTGTTCCGTTGCAAGAGCGGATGGGTCCGATTGACCAGCAGGCCGAACTCTTCCTGATAAAGTTTGCGCGCATCGAACCTCTCCCATTCGTCTCCGAGAGGCTCGGAAACCGCCAACTCGAGATCGCCGCTCTTCATCTTGTCGGCGATTTCGTGAGGTGGCCCGCGGAAGATGTTGATCTCGATGTTGGGAAATGCGCCTGCGATCTCGCTCAAGATCGGCGTCATCTGTTCCATGCCGATCGTGCGGGCAAGCGCCAGATTGAAAGGCGCATGGCCGTTTTTCGGAAGCCTTCCGCCAAGGTCTTCGCGGATAGACTGGCTTCGAAGCACTGCTGCAGCGCTGGGAACACCGCGCGCCCCAGGTCAGTGACGTGGGTGTGCGACCTTTCGCGCCTGAAGAGTTCGCCGCCAAGTTCCGCTTCAAGTTGCTGCACGGCGCGCGAGAGCGCGGGTTGCGTGACATTGCATTCTTCGGATGCGCGCGTGAAATTCAGCGTTTTGCTGACCGCGAGGGCATAGCGCACCTGGTGAAGCTCCATCGGGCTTCGGCCTATTATCGCAGGAGTCCGCTTGAGCTTCCTCCTGGGTGTTGTCCCCGGCGCTATTTGCCTACGCCCGTTTCACCTTGCGGACAAGGCGTGACGGGTATGACACGTTGTTAAGTTCTCATAGTGTATCTGTTTTGATCTTTGTGAGTTCTGTCAAATGCAAATCATGCATGATTTCAGTTCAAGGGGTTTATCGTCAGCCAGTCCGCCACTGACCGGGAGCGGAAACCCGATACCGCGATCATATTGAATCCATAGAACAACGGCATTTCCTTCCCGACGCGGGAATTGCGAGGATGATGGCAGATGCGATCATGCCGATCCATCGCCCGATTTGAACTCAAGGAGCAAACCATGAAAAACCTCGTTATCGCAGGCGCAATGCTGGCCGCGCTATCGGCCGCCACCGTCGCCGCCGAGGGAAACAAGCCAGACGAAATGCGCGCCAAGTACTACGACATGCAGATGCAGATGGTCGACGAGGAGATGAAATTCATGCAGAGCCGGATGAAGCACCTCACGGCATTCCAGCGGCATCTCATGGACATGAAGATGAACGAGAGCAAATCTTTCGGCGGCAACTAAAGGTCGATTTGGGTTAAATCAAGGTGTTGTGGCTCGGGTGATTGGCACCGAAGTCTGGCGATTTGCCTTGAGAACTGACGGCAGACGCTTCGGTGATGCTCTCCACAGGCCAGAACACCTACCTCACAGGAGGAAGCCCAATCACCTCCGCGCGTGCAGCCTGCGAAACTCGGACGTTGACCGGCTTTCGCGCTTGTAGAAAAGGCGCGAGAAATAGAAGGAGTCGTGGTAGCCAACGACGGCAGCGACTTCTTCTATCGACTTGTCAGTCTCGGTGAACCGACTCGGCATTGCCGATAACCAGGCCGCCATCGAGCAGCGACGAGAAAGTCCCATCGGAATATTTCTTGACAATGAAGGAGATCCGCGTCGAGGCGCTTGGTAGGTTCGTCTTCCAAAACCAAGTATGATCGCGCGATCCGGCAGAGTCAGGTCGGTATGCTGGCTTGCCCAAAAATTCTGAAGTTTCTCGATTTCGTCGGAGGGCGCAATTTGATGAACGGCTAGATTTCCGAGGCTTTGGAAGCGGCCAAGTGATGTCTGTCCGGCCTAACGCGGAGAAGCAGCCGGGAGCTGTCGAAGGTTCATGCAAGTTTCATCGCTTCATCGCTTCAGCCTTTCACCACCCCTTCGGCGAGGCCCTTGAAGAAAAGTTTCTGCGCGAATGTGAAGGCGATGATGCCCGGCATCACGACGATCATGTAAACGGCGGCCAGATTTGGCCAGGTCCATTGTCCAAGCCCGCCTTGTGCGCCAGCGAGCACAACCGGCATGGTCCGCGCTTCCTGGTCGTTGGTCAACGTCGAGCACAGCAGGAATTCGCCCCAGGCGGTGACGAAGTTCACGATAAAGATGACGACGAGACCGTTGCGCGCCATGGGCAACGCGATCGTAAGAAGTGTCCGCCAGGGGCCCGCGCCATCTACCTTCGCGGCCTCGATCACCTCGTGCGGCACGAGCTGGAAGACGCTGCGCATGATGAGAATGCTGATCGCGAGATTGAGCGTCACATAGGGCAGGATGAGCCCCATGGTGCTGTTGATGAGCCCGAGGCTGTTCTGGATTTCGTAGATGCTGATGATCGAAACGACGCGGGTCGGAAAATACAGCGAAGCCAGAAGTGCCGCGACAACAATTCCACCGCCGCGAGGCCGCATGTGAACGAGTGCGTAGCCTGCAAGCACCGCACAGACAGTGGTGAGCAGCACGGTTCCCGCCGTGACGTAGATGCTGTTCCACATATTGACGGGCAGCGTTTCGATTTTCTGAAAGACATAGCCGTAGGTGGTGAAATCGAACTTGCGGGGCCAGAAATCGCCGCGCATCGCGTCGGGTCTGGACTTCACCGACATGATCAGCACCCAGGCCAAGGGCAGCAGGATGACGATCATGAAGAAGTTGATGATGCCATGGCGCAGGATGACGGCAAGGTTGCGCGTGAACCAGCTTTGCCGCGGCATGCTTTCCGTTCCAGCCGATGCGATATCAGCCACCGCCATCACCCCCTGGTCCGGAAAATACGCAGGAGCAGGATCATCACTATCATCATGGCGATCGAGCCGATCATGCCGATCGCCGCCGCATAGCCCTGACGCCACAGACCGAGCTTGAAGGCCTGATCGTACATGAAGATTGTCCAGGTGTAGGTCGGCGAGTCGCGGTTGAATCCGCCAAAGATCAAGTATTCGTCGATCACCGCCATGGCGGTGCCGAAGCGCAGCACGACAAGGATCATCATGATCGGCATGAGGCGCGGCAAGGTCACATGCCAGAACAATTGCCATTCATTGGCGCCATCGATGCGCGCGGCCTCCGGCAGGTCCTTGGGTATGGCGGCAAGTCCCGCAAGGAAGAAGATGGTGTGGTAACCCAGCCCCCACCAGACTTCCATGGCGGCGATCGCAGGCAGAGTCAGCGCCGTACCGCCGAGCCATTGCGGAGCATTCTGAAGCTCGAACCAGCCGGTTGTGTTGACGAGGAAATGGTTGATGGGGCCGGATTGAAAATTGTACATCCACTTCCACAAGACGAAGACGAGCGTACTCGGGATGACAGCCGGGATCAGCAGGATCACCCGGTAGACGGTTGCAAGATAAGGGTTGCTGATGCGATCTATCAGGATCGCCAGTATCAGCGGCAAAATGATGCATCCGGGAAGGAATAGAATAGTGAACAGCGCGGCGCGCCACAGACTCACCCACATCAAGGGATCGCTAAGGGCCGCTGCATAGTTGGCAAGGCCAACCCAATTGGCTGGCTCATTGGTGAGATACTGATAGTCGGTAAAGCTGATCCAGATGACCCGGATGATTGGATAGGCCTGATAGCCAATGAAGAAGAGAAGGGCTGGAACGAGGAAAAGCCAGGTGCGAGCGTCGCCGCGCAGCGTGTCAAACACGCGAGTTGCGCGTTCTTGACGCGCATCAATTTCCGCAGCGCTCGCATAGGTCATAGCACGGCACCTATATGCGCCGGGGACAGGCAGGCTTCGAGCGGCATGTGAAGCAAATCTCCAATGGATGGCCGGGATGCCTTCAGGAGCATCCCGGCCTTTCCGCGAGAACGCGTCAGCCCTTCGCCATTTCGGCTTTCACAGCTTCGGTGATCTTCTTCATCACTGCCATTTCATCCGTCTCCTCGCCCTTCAGGTAGGCATCCCAGAATGGCTTGCCGAGGACAAACTGCTGCAGACCGAACAGATGGTTCGTGATGGCCTTGGCCCGGTCGAGTTGACCGCGCACCAGGCCCACGAAAGGCGGAATCCAGTCGGGCTTATTCGTATCCCAATCCGCATAGATCGACTTGTATGGCGGCAGATGGCCGGGGTGGCCGCTTGCCGTGCCAACGATCGAGTCTTTCCAGATGCCTTGGTCGTAAGTCAGCGCCTTTACATATTCGGCGGCTTTTTCCTTGTTCTTGCCGTGCTTGAACAATGCACAACCCGTGGTCCAGAACACAGTCGAGCCAGCACCATTCGCAAATTTGGGCAATGGGCCGAGTCGCAGGGCTTTTGGATCGTCCCAGTATTGCGCCATGCGCAGCGGCGCGTTGAAGTACTTGGAGTAGTAGCCCACTCGCTGCGCGGCGAATGCGACTTCGTCCGGTGTGCCGTTGACACCACCATCGGAGGAGCCTTCGAGCAGCAGGTCCGGCGTCGACAGCGCAAAATCTTCTTCATCAGTTTCAGCGCTTCGATTGCGGCTTCGCTTTCGAAATTGAACAGGCCTTCCGCCGTGTAGACGTCAGGGTTCATGGAGTGCGTCATCGGAGCTAGCGAACGCCAGCCGCGATCATCGAACACTGCGCCGAATGGCGCTGCCTTGGAGTCGACGATGGCCTTGGCATTGGCCAAATGCTCGTCCCATGTTTCAGGCGCCTTGTCGGCAAGACCAGCTTTGCCGGTAATGCCCGAGTGCCAGGAGTTGCCGATCACATCCAGCAGGAACGGCCAGCCATAAAGCTTGCCATCAATCGTGCCTTCCGCACGGATCGACGGGATCATATCGTCAAGCACGTCCTTCGGGATGTAATTGTCCCATGGTTCGATCACGTCCGCTTTGATCATGGCCGACATTTCTACGAACGGCGTCTGGCCGACGTAAACGTCCCAGGTCGACTCCTTATTCTTGGCTTCAGCAACAAACCGCTCAATGCCAAACCCTTCAACCGGAGCGATCTGGTAATTCACGTCCGGGAATTTCTCATTGACCTTTGGTATGCCGGGATGGAGATCCTGAATCCACTGGTAGAAGGTTGGGGTCAGCGGACGGTCCTGTGCCAAAGCCGGCATGATGCTGCTCTTGCCTGCGACGCCGATGCCGGCCATGCCGAGGCCCGCCATCAGGCTGCGCGATAGAAATTCGCGGCGGTCAATCTCGCCATTCAGAAGTGCCTGACGCGATGCGGCCTGCAGAAGGTGCTCGCGCTCCTTGCGTATGGTCATTGCTTCCTCCACTACATAGTCCGGTTTTCTTCGGTGATCCGGATTCTCACCGCAAAACTTTCACACAAAAATGCGCGGCCTACAAGATGCGCGGGGCAAGCCCCAGGCTTGCGGCGGGCAGAGATTTGCGCAACCTCCCACGCATGGATGTCGGAGCTGGAAGCGGAGTGAAACATGAGTGTGCTTGACCGTTTCCGGCTGGATGGCGAGCGCGTTTTCATCACGGGCGGCAGCCGGGGGTTTGGCCGGGTCATGGCGCTGGCTTTGGCCGAAGCTGGCGCCGACGTGGTTCTCGCCGCACGCGATCCGGACGCCCTGGCCAGAACAGCCGATGAGATTCGGGCGCTTGGACGCCAGGTCTGGACTTTCGCCGCCGACGTCGCCAATCCCGCGGCCTGTGAGGAAACCTGCCGCAAGGTCTTGGAACTTCCGGGGCAGACGGGATTACTCGTCAACAATGTCGGTGGGCGCAATCTCGATGTGCCGGTGGAGTCGACCGGCCTTGCGGCTTGGCACACTTACATGGACCTCAATCTCACGCACGTGTTTCTGTGCACCAAGATGATCGGCGGGGCAATGCTGAAACGCGGCAAAGGCCGCGTCATCAATATCGCGTCGATCAGTGGGCTTATCGCGAACCGCGGCATTGCGGGGCGGCATTATGAGACGGCCAAGGCCGCTGTCATACACTTTACCCGCGCGACCGCGGCTGACTGGGCGCCGCGCGGCGTAAACGTCAACGCCATCTGCCCGGGACTCTTCATGACGGAAGCCAATCAGCGCTGGGCGGAGCACAGCGGAGGTGATCGAAACCTTTGTCAAACAGGTGCCCATGGGCCGCACTGGGCAGCCTGATGAAATCGGGCCGCTCGCCATCTACCTCGCATCTCCGGCATCAAGCTATGTGACTGGCGCGACATTCGTCATCGATGGTGGGTATACGCTCTGGTGATCAGAGCTTGATATCCTTGTAAGTCCCCATCCAAGGCCTCACGCGCTCAAGCGCAGCGCTTGCCGCGATGACGCCGAAGTCGTCGTAGCGCCTCCCCGCGATCTGAAGGCCCACGGGAAGGCCGTTCTCGGCGAGGCCAGCCGGGCATGAGGCCGCCGGATGGCCGTTGAAATTGATGAGAAAGGTCATGCACCAGCCGATGAGACGGTTGATCTTTTCGCCGTTGACCTCGGCGGGCCCGAGCGTGTTGCCGTCTTTTGCGTTGTCAACGGCAAGGCACGACAATGTTGGTGCCGCGATGAAGTCAAACTTGTCGAACACCAGCCGTAGCGCGTCATATACTTCGCTGCGGATCGCTTGGTTTTGGATCCAATCGACCGCCGACATTTTCAATCCGGCCTCGTCCCAAAACCAGAATTCGGGCGGCATGTCGTCGTGGTGGTCGCGCCGGATGTCGATGCCCTGGCGCTTGAAGTCTTCCAAAACCGCCACTTGCTTGGGCGCGCAGAAGCGGCACCAGGCATCGCTCAGCTCCGTATGCGATCGCTTGATGCCGATGCTGACCTCTTCGACGATCGCTCCCGCGTCGCGGAGCGCCTCGACAGCCTTGTCGGTAACGGCGGTCACGCGCTTGTCGACCGGGAACACCCCGTAGTCCCGCGTATAGGCGATGCGTCTGCCCTTGATGGAAGCGCGCAATGCGCCCATGAAATCCACGCTGCCTTCGAGCGCGAACGGGTCGCGCGCGTCGTAGCCTTGCAATACCGACATTGCCAGCGCTGAATCCTCGACCGTACGCGTAATCGGGCCTTCGAAAATGAATGGAGTCATGGCGCCGAAAGCGTCCGGCCGGGAAACCAGCGGCACGCGGCCGAAAGAGGCTTTATAACCATATGTGCCGCTCCAGGACGATGGAATGCGCGTCGAGCCGCCTCCGTCCGTTCCCTCGCAAAGCGGAAGTAAACCCGCGGCCACGGCGGCGGCGCTGCCGCCCGAAGATCCCCCCGTATTCTTGGCCAGATTGAACGGATTCTTCGACGGGCCGAACAAGTAGTTGTCGCAAGTGCCGCGGAAGCCGAAGATCGGGCTGTTGGTCTTGCCGACAATGATGGCGCCTGCCTTCTCCATCCGCTCTGCCCAGACGCAATGGAAATCCGCCGTCCAGTTCTTGAGCGCCTTGACGCCGCCGAAGGTGCAGACCCAGCCCGGCTTGAAATCGAAGCAATCCTTCATGGCAACCGGCACACCATGCAGCGCGCCAAGTTCATCGCCCCGCATGAGTGCTGCTTCGGCCTTCTTGGCCGCGTCACGCGCCTGATCGAGATGAAGAATGATAAGCGCATTGATCTTGCCGTTGTGCGCCTCGATGCGAGCGATAGCCGCGTCCATGACTTCCACCGGCGAAATCTCGCGGCGCCGGATTCGCGCGGCGATGGAACTTGCCGACTCGGTCTTGGTCAGATCTTCCAGTTTCGCCATATCTCGTCTCCGGTCTCTATGTCGCTCTCGTCAAGATCGAACGGATCGCTGCTTCGGAGGTAGCGAGCCGGTCATACTCGGGTGGCCGCAACTCACCGCCCATGAACACATGCTCGCGCCGGAAGCGCATGCCGCCGGCCTCTTGCACCAGGGCAGCGAAGTGGATTTCCTTCGGCTTCGCCTGGGACACGATGCGGGCCACATTGCGAGCCGTAATGCCGCCGCCGGGCATGACGACGATGCGATCCCCCGCCCGCTCGACAAGTTTGGCGATGAGCGGCAGGCCCTCCAGCACACTCGCCTCCTGACCGGATGTCAGAACCCGGTCGATGCCGAGTTCGATCAGGGTGTCCAGCGCGGCAAAGGCATCGGGAGTCATGTCAAACGCGCGGTGGAAGGTGATCGGCATTGGCCGGGCAACGGCCATGAGTTCGCGGGTGCGCGCAACATCGATTGTGCCGTCCTCCAGAAGTTGCCCGAATCACAACGCCAGTCGGCG
>JAAURV010000078.1 GCA_012032065.1 Hyphomicrobiales bacterium | reverse complement strand
ATTCCCTATACCATCATGATATCTCTGGTAAGTTTCACCTGAGAAGGATTTTCTTCTCCATTCGATTTTTTCCTTGTCACTGCCATATCTAACCCAACTCGTCTTCGATCTAAATAGGGACACTTTCTCTGCCTGATCCGCAGCATCGGAAACGGAATATATTCGAATTTTGCCGAAACCATTCCGCCATGATCATAACTTGGCTGAACCAACACAAACCTCACATTTGGGCTAGTGTCAGCTTCGAAGTTCAAGGCACTGCTCGCCTTCCAACCTTTTTGCCCCGGTGGCTTCGAAAAGAGTTTGAAATCATCACCGCCTGTCAACCTTATGTCCGATGGGCAGCTGCCTGCGACGGCAATGCCCAAAAAGCTCGAACTCAGTAGCGCGGCTAGAAACAATAGACGTCCCAGTCTAATCATCTTGACGCCCTCCCAGTGATTACTTTGACGAAGCTAGCACATTCATGCCTTCGCGTAAACTCCTTGCTCTGCAAGTTCCGACGACTTAAATGGACTTGGAAGAAAACAAATTATGCGCTTGAATACATTTGAGTTTTTGGAGTCAGGTGGCTGCCTCTTGCGACTTTATCCGGTTCAACTCTGATACTGGGAAAGAGTCGACATCAAGCACCGGCACAATTCCCACCAATCTTGCATGGCGGAAGAATCCACTGTTCAAGATGCTGCGAACGCCTAGGGCTTAAATCTGCAACTCTCTAACTCCGCCCCGCGACGAGGCCGGGGTTTCGCCGAAGGCTTTGCAGTAGTAGCGGCTGAAATGAGAGGCGTCGCCGAAGCCTACGGAATAGGCGACGTCCGCCCGTAGATTTCTTTCTCTAGAATGGCGCGCGGTCAATTGAATCCGCCTTGAGCCGCTGGCCCAGGCTTTCATAAGACTGGGTCGAGCGGGTCAAGCCGCCCATCGGAGAATATCTGAGCTCATTTGCCCTCGCTCTCCCACTCCGCTAAACGGCGCGGCCATGAACAAGCATGTGCCCAGGGTGGGCCTGGTTTCGCTGGGCTGCCCCAAGGCGCTCGTCGACAGCGAACGCATCCTCACGCAGCTTCGCGCCGAAGGTTATGTGATAGCACCCGGCTACGACGATGCCGATGTGGTGATCGTCAACACCTGCGGCTTTCTTGACAGCGCCAAACAGGAATCGCTCGCCGCCATTGGCGAAGCAATGGAGGAGAATGGCCGCGTCATCGTGACTGGCTGTTATGGCGTCGAGGCGGATGCAATCAAGCAGGCGCATCCCGGCGTTCTGGCGATCACCGGACCTCACCAGTATGAAGCTGTGGTGGGCGCGGTGCATACTGCGCTGCCGCCCATGCACGATCCCAAATACGACCTTGTGCCGCCGCAGGGACTTCACCTCACGCCCAAGCACTATGCTTATTTGAAGATTTCCGAGGGCTGCAACAACCGCTGCTCGTTCTGCATCATTCCGTCGATCCGCGGCGACCTGGTGTCGCGGCCGATGGCATCGGTGCTTTACGAGGCGGAGCGGCTGGTGAAAGCCGGCGTCAAGGAGTTGCTCGTCATCTCGCAGGATACGAGCGCTTATGGCGTCGATATCAAATATGCGGCGAGCAAGTTCCATGGCCGCGAAGTGCGCGCCAAGTTTGTGGACATGGCGAAGGAGCTGGGCCAGCTTGGGGCCTGGGTTCGCCTTCACTATGTTTACCCCTACCCGCATGTGGATGACGTGCTGCCGCTCATGGCGGAGGGACTGGTGCTTCCTTACCTCGACATTCCCTTCCAGCATGCCTCGCCGACGGTGCTCAAGGCCATGCGGCGGCCAGCCAATCAGGAGAAGCTGCTGGACCGGCTGGCGGCGTGGCGCAAGGTGTGCCCCGAACTTGCAGTGCGCTCGACCTTCATCGTCGGATTTCCCGGCGAAACCGATGAGGACTTCGAACACTTGCTGGAATGGATGAAGGAGGCGCGCATCGAACGCGCGGGCTGCTTCAAATACGAGCCCGTAACGGGAGCCAGGGCCAATGACCTTGGCCTGCCGCAGGTTCCCGACGCTGTGAAGCAACAGCGCTGGGACCGCTTCATGGCGGCACAGCAGGAGATTTCCGCTGCAGTGCTGGCCGCGAAGGTGGGCCGCGAAATCGACGTGCTGGTGGATGAGATCGATGCCGAGAACGATGAAATCGTCGCTCGCTCGCCGTGGGACGCGCCGGAGATCGACGGCAATGTGTTCATCCCCGGCGATACCTCGGCAAGTCCTGGTGACATGATCCGTGTGCGGATCGTCGAGGCGGAGGAATACGATCTGGTGGCGGAGAGAGTCTAAACGTCCCTGCCCTCGGCGAAGTAGCCGTAGAGGCTGGTGAGCAGCGTGACACCCCAGATTGTCGTGAGCCAGTTCAAAATGAGCTGAATGGCGAGAACTGCATAGAGCCCTGGTCCCACGCCCTGGTCGATGCCGACGATGGCGTATTGCAAGCCGAGGACCAAGAGACCGATGGCGATGGCGACTGCGAAAAAGAGCGCGGCCAAGCCAATGAACCGGGCGGTGTTGCCGTCGGTATCTTTCAATGCGGTACCTATCGAATAGTCGTGGCGCCCCAGCGCAATGGAGGGCAGCTTCACGCTCATCCGGTAAAAATAAGCGATAGCGAACAGAAACCCGGCGAACATGGCCAGTCCGCCAATCACCGCGCCAGCCGCGCCTCCGACGGCGGTGAGAATGCCCAGGATGATTCCAGGAACGATCAAGATTAAAAACATAATCAGGAAGATCAGGAGCGTGTTGCCCACATAGCGCCAGACCGTCGAATCGAGCCTGAGCCGCTGCGCGCCTTGCGGGATTTCATCGAGAAGGATGTAGCGATGCCAATTGACTGCAATCGATGCGAACGCCACCATCGTCGCAAGGGCGGACACGAAACCCGATAAGATGACCATGGGTTTCCATGGCTCAGCATCAGTCGGCATGTTCAGCGCCGCATATACGCTGGTTCCCACATGGATCGGCAGGATCGCCAGCATCCACGGCCAGCTCACGTGAAACGCAAAGCCGATGTTGTCGATCACGGAACGGATCGAGTGCGAAAAAATGTTCATCACCGGAAGGACGCGCATTGATTCCCCGCTTGATTCTGCCCGCGGCAGACTACAAGACGTAGGCCTGTGCGTATAGTCCGGCGGCGTTACTTGGCGGCGATGGCCTTGTCGACGAGGGCTGCCGCATCGGCGCAGAATGCGGCGTTGTCGGCATCCGCTTCGGCCTCGGTCTTGCTCCAAAGCGCGTCGAGGTCGCCCTGTGCAAGGCCGCTTCTCTGCTCGGCGCGCTGCACCGCATCGCCAAGCTGGCTCGACTTGTCGCTGTCGAGGCCAAGGTTGCATTTGGCCCCCGCCACGCCCGCCTTGTAGGCGGCGATCAAGGCTGCATCCTGCGCGGCGGCGAGCGATGCAGGCATGATCAAGCCAAGCAATGTTATTACGGCGAAACGATTCATTGAAAATCCCCGGTTGTTCCTGTCGCTTTGTTGACGATAACCGCGGATTGGGGCGGAGCCAAGGCGGATTCCTGGCGCTCCAGCGCAACGATTTCAACGGAACTCCGCCAGTCCGCCAATTCCCCCGCCCGCAGGGGCTTTGGAAGAAGGCCTTCCGGCACGGCCGTTCGTTCAAGAAGCTGGCGGGTGACGAGGATTTCGTGCCCCGAGAGCTTGGCGAATCGTTCCAATCGCGAGGTCACATTCAAGACTTCGCCCAGATACGTCACTTGGCGGCGCGCGCCGCCGTACTCGCCGATGATCACCGGACCGCCATGCAGAACGCCTCGCAACCGCGCGCGATGGCCGTATGAGTTCTCGAACCCGGGCGCTGCAGCGTCGAGATCGTTCAGTACGCGGAACAATCCGCGAAGCGCCCGGGCATTGCGCTCGGGTGCTGCAAGCGGCCAGCTTGCGATCATGGCGTCGCCAATGAAGGTGTAGATCTCGCCGCCTTCCTCCGCGATCGTGCGCTCGACGCGGCGGAAAGTCTGGTCGAGGAAGCCATGATAGCGCCGATCGCCGAGCGTCTCCGCGATGCCGCTGGAGCCAATCATGTCGAGCAGCAGAAAGATGCGCTGCTCTTCCCTGGGTGCCACGGCGCCACCCAGAAAGCTGTTGGTCACAACACGGCCACCAAGCAGCGCGCGCATCTCCAAAATGAAAACGACGAGGAGAAGAACCAGCGCCGAGAATGTCGCGTCCTGGGCAGTCTCGTAGATGCTGATGGTCGAGAATATGCCGCGCCTGTAGACCAAGGCATCGAACACGAACTGAGTGCCGAGCAGGCAGACGAGGATCACGCCGAGATGCAGCGCCATGCGGGCGAGCCAATTCCATGGCGTCGGCCGCGACCTGGTCCAGATCATCAGCGGCAACTCGCGCGAGAAGATTTCAAGCGGAAGGGCTGTGGATGCGATGGCGACGCCTGTGGCGATGCCGACATGCCAATCTCCCGGATTGCTCGATCCCGGGGGATAGACCAGGAGCGACCAGACCGGACCTATGATCCCGGCAAAGAGAACACAGGCCAGCCAACTCACCAGCTTGATACGGGTCACGCGGCTCAGGGGCATTCGGCACTCGCGGTTTCGAGTTGAGCAAGCCTACAGCCGCAGTGCAAGCGATCATAAGTTATAGTAACAGCTCGCGAAGTTGAGCCATGAACTTGGCCTGGGGACATGGTCCGGATGAATTGAGGCCCTGAGGGGCTGAGTTTTCAGAACAAAGTCCGCCGTCGAGTGTCTGCAATGAACGTTTCTCGGAATGCATGGAAGACGTTCGACGGCTCTCCGCATCCAAATGCGATCTGCACGTGTCCGTTCAGGATGCCGTTGGCATCACTGACCGCTCAACTCCGCGAAACGGACAGCCGCGAAGAACTCGGCGTGGCGGCGGTCGCGGCGATGCTTCGCCTCGTGATCCCAGCCCCAATGCTCGATCTGGTAGTCCTCGTCCACATGGGTTGCCGCCCATGCCGCGCCGGGATCGATCGCTTGCTCGACCAGCATGAGGGAGGCGAGTGCAGAACCGGTGAGGGTGGTCAGGGTGTGAAGGGAAGTGGTTTTGAAGGGGTTCATCGCGCCGATGCGGCTTCGATAAGCTTCGAGAGTCTCGGCGGACTGCTGACGATGCATGACGCCGCAAGCGACTGCGAAACTGGCGCCCAATTCCTTCAAAACCCACTTCAAAACCGGGTCCCAGTGCTCGGCCTGGCGTTTTGCGAGATCAGGCGGCGCTTCGGCGCGGTAGCAGATGAGATCGGAGCCGGCGTAGTCCACAAGCTCCTGCTCGATGGCGGCACGATGGATAGGCATGCGGTCAATCGCGGTGTTGGCGAGCTTGGTGAGATACATGGTTTCCGGCTCGATCTTCTCGCCCTGCGCTTGCCACTCCGCTGCAATTGCTTCGGCAAGCTCCAGGGTGGGAAGAATAAGCGACTGCTTCAGGGGCGTTCTGAGTGGCCGCCCGTCGAGCGCCACGCCGTTGCCAGGTGTAACGGCGGCAAGCTTGTAGAAGCGGCGGCGGGTGTTCATCGCTCGTCTTCGTAGCGGTTGGGATCGAAACCGAACACCTTCCAGGACTGGCGCATATGATCCGGAAGCGGCGCGCTCACATCCACAGTGCCGCCGCGCGGATGCGGGAACATAATTCGGCGCGCATGGAGATGAAGGCGGTCCGGAATGCCACCAGGCAGTTCGCCGCCGCTGGCATATTTTGGATCGCCGATGATGGGCGTTCCGATATGCGCCATGTGGGCGCGAAGCTGATGCTGGCGGCCGGTCATGGGGCGGAGGGAAACCCAGGCGGCGATCTTCGACGCCTTGTCGATCACCGCGTAATCGGTGACGGCGCGCTGTTCGTCCTCCTCCTCGCCTTCCTCGCTCGCGCGCATGCGATCGCCTTCAGGGCCTTTGGCCTTGATCAACGCCACGTCGATCCGGCCCTGCTGCGGTATGGGCAACCCCCTGACCAACGCCCAATAGGTTTTCTTGACCGCGCGGGTGGCGAAGAGTTTTCCGAGAGCCGCTGCGACGGCGCGGCGCTTGGCGATGACGATGACGCCCGAGGTATCGCGGTCGAGGCGATGGACGAGCAACGGGCGTTCGCCCTTCTCGTTGGCAAGGCCCATGAGCAGGCCATCGAGGTGGCGATGCGTTTTGGTGCCGCCCTGCACGGCGAAACCCGCTGGCTTGTTGAGAACATAGAGGTCCTTGTCCTCATGCAGGATCATGTCCTCGAAGAAGCGGCGCTCCTCAGGAGAGAGAGGCGGGACATCGCCCTTCGGCACATCGGCGGATCGCTTGTCGAAGGCGAGCGGTGGAACGCGGACTTCCTGGCCTTGAACGAGCCGCGTATTGGTTTTGACGCGGCCGGTTCCCACGCGAACCTGACCGGTCCTAGTGAGTTTGTTGAGATAGGCGAAGGTGACTTGCGGGAAGTGCACCTTGAACCAGCGGTCGAGGCGAATGCCGTCTTCTTCTTGCGTGACCGTGTGGCGCTTGATTTCGCTCACGAGGCGAGGCCACGAACGAGTGCGAGGCCGGCGAAGACGGCAATGAGCGAGAGGAACACCGAGCCCGCGGCATAGAAGGCCGCCCCTGCCATTGCCTTTCGCTCCACCAGCAACGCAAAATCGAGCGAGAAGGCAGAGAAGGTGGTGAAGCCGCCCAAGATGCCGGTTGTCAGAAACGCGCGCGCCTCGTTGCCGACATTGAGCCTCAACGCCATCAGTTCCACCAGCACGCCCATGATGAAGCAGCCCGCGACATTGACGATCAGCGTGTGCCAGGGGAACTCGGTTCCGAACATCCTTCCCGACCACACATTGACCCCATGGCGCGCCGCCGCTCCGATGGCGCCGCCGGCGGCAATCCACAAAACCGTCATTCCGCTCTCATATAGGTTTCGTCGAAGAAGCCGCGCGCGCCGCAAAAGGACGTACAGTTGAGCGAGTCGATGCGGATCGCATTCTTCTGCTGGCGCACGAGTATGCGGCAAATCTTTCCTTCGAAATCGGCGTCTTCTTTGGCGCCCGTGTAAAGCCAGGCGTCGCCGATTGCCTCGGCGGTTTCGAAGCCGGCGTCGCAGGTATGGAAGGTGGGACCGGAGACCGTGGAGATGGTGGCGCTCAGCGATCCGTCGCTCTCGCGCACCACGAATGCCGTTCCTTGATCGGTATCGGCGGAAAGCTTGTATTCGTAGGTTCCGGTGATGCCGCCTTCATCGCCCGCCGCTCTCGCAAGAATGGCGATCCGCTCGTCGTAGCGCTTGCGAATGCATTGAACTTTGGCTCCGCAGGCATCTCGCGCCCTGATCCAAGCAGACTGTCCGGACAAAGCCTGTCCTGCTCCGGGATTCCCCTGAATATCCCCGTACAGACGATTGACCGCCGCATCGCGCTCTTGGAGATCGGCGTTCTCGTCCTTGCATATTTCCTTCTCGGTGACACTCACGGCCTTGGTGCAATCGAAGGATTGCGCTGTAGCGGGCGCGGCGAACAGAAGAACCGCAAGCAGGCGCCTCACAGCCAGCCTTTCACTTTGAAGTAGAGGAACGGCAGGATGGCCGAGAGCAGCATGACGCCCAGCGCCATCGGGTAACCGTAGATCCATGGAATTTCGGGCATGTGGGCGAAGTTCATGCCGTAGATCGAGGCAACCAGCGTCGGCGGAAGGAAGACGACCGCGGCGACCGAGAATATCTTGATGATGCCGTTCTGCTCGATCGAAATCATGCCAAGCACGGCGTCGAGCAGGAAGCTGATCTTGCCATTGAGGAACGAGGCGTGATCGGTCAGCGAGACGATGTCACGTTGCAGAATTTTGACGCGCGCCTTGTTCTCCTTCATCTCCTTGGACTGGCGCACCTGATCCATGATCGCCTGCATGAAGGCGACGACACGGCCAATGGACACAAGGCTTTCGCGCATCTTCGACGTGAAGTCGCCCTCTTCGCCGATGTTTTCGATCAAGGTTTCGAGACTGACACCGCGGCGGCGTTGCTGGCGCTTCGGCGATTTGCCCATGACGCGGCCGGTCGTAAACACTTTGAGAGACGTCTGGTCCACGATCTGGCCCACGCGTTCCAGATGGTCGGCGGCACGGTCCACCACTGCCTCGAGCAGGCTGATGAAAATGCCCCAGCCAGTCATAGCGGTGACTTGCGGTTTCATCGCCCGCTTCACGTAAACCGGGAAGGCCTGTGGGTGATGATAACGTATCGTGATCAGGGTGTTGTCCTTGATGATGAAGGTAACGGGCGAGGATTCGGGTTGGTCGTTATCGCCGCGGCGGATCAGGTTGGCGGTCATGAAATGCGCGCCGTCTTCCTGATAAAGCCGGCTCGAGGCTTCGATCTCGGCCAGTTCCTCGCGGGTCGGGATGTCGATGCCCAGCGCCTTTTCGACGGCCCCTTCTTCCTCCGCGGTGGGCGCCACGAGGTCGAGCCAGACGGCATCCTCCGGGATCAGCGGCTCGGCGAGCGGCTGATATTCGGTGAGGCACCCATTGGCGGTTCCGTAAACGGCGAGCATGGCTGCCCCTTAGCCATGGGGGGTGTCATCTGCAAGAGGCGGCTAACGAGCGCGGCAGCAGCCATCCAGCGTGCGGCCATCGGGGAGTCTGATCCTCGCGGTGTAGGGATAGATATTGTCGGACATGCCATCGCTGCACTGGCGGGCCGCAATGAAAGATTGGCGGCTTCCGCCGAGGCGAACCGGGCATCGCGGCCAATCCGGGTGAAATTCGAAACGCGGTAGTTCCGTGCCTGCACTTCAGGGTCCGCGTAGATGGCGCGGCGGGGCGAATGGATGGTGACGGACCAGAATGGTTCGGTCCCAAGGCATTGAAGGGGTAACGGGACGCGGCGGCTCGCTACCATGCGCTTGAGGAAGCGGGCATTCACCCAGCCGTCGGGCCTGTTCGGATCGGCCTGCCCAACCAGCGCCCAGTTTCCCGAACGGCGATAAATCCGTATCCCGCTGTCGCGCGGGCCAAAAGAACCCACCTTCGGCGCGGAAGCGGCGGGGCGGCCCCGGATGTTCAAGACATCGCCAGCGGCTACGCCGGTGACTTCATAAAGTGATTCAACAGCCCGGGCCGGCGGCGAGATCGCGATCACCAGCGCCACACAAAAGGAAATGACCGCTGCAATTTTCAAATTCCCTGCTCCTACGACCAATCCAGCACCACCTTGCCGCAGCTTCCCTGCTTCATCAGCGCGAAGCCCTGAGCGAAGTCCTCGGCCTTGAACCGATGGGTGATAACCTTGCGAACGTCGAGGCCGGATTGCAGCATGGCGATCATTTTGTACCAGGTTTCGAACATTTCGCGGCCGTAGATGCCTTTGATGGTGAGGGACTTGAAGATGACGCGGTTCCAATCGACCGTGGTCGGGCCTGACGGAATGCCGAGCATGGCGATCTTGCCGCCGGTGATCATGTGATCGACCATCTGGTCGAAAGCTTTGGGTGCGCCCGACATTTCGAGGCCGATGTCGAAACCTTCGGTCATGTGCAGGCCGTGCATCACATCGCGCAAATCCTGCTTCGAAACGTTGACGGTGACGGCGCTGGTGACCTGATTGCAAAGATCGAGGCGGTAGTCGTTGATGTCGGTCACCACGATATGGCGCGCGCCACGTGGCGGCAGACGGCGGCGGCCATGATGCCGATGGGGCCGGCGCCGGTGATGAGCACATCTTCGCCCACGAGATCATATGAGAGCGCCGTGTGCACGGCGTTGCCCAGAGGATCGAGAATTGCGCCGATTTCGTCGTCCACTTCCGGCGGCAGGTGAATGGCGTTGAAGGCGGGAATTTTGAGATACTCCGCGAAGGCGCCCGGGACATTGACACCGATGCCCTTGGTTTCGGGATCGAGATGAAAGTGTCCGGCCCGCGCCATGCGGCTCTTCATGCCGATCAAGTGCCCCTCGCCCGAGACGCGGTCGCCCACCTTCACGGTGCGGACGTGGCTTCCGATTTCGGCGACCGTGCCGGCGAACTCGTGGCCTACCACCATCGGCACGGGGATGGTCTTCTGCGCCCACTGGTCCCATTTCCAGATGTGCAGGTCGGTGCCGCAGATGCCGGTCTTGGCTACTTTGATGAGGATGTCGTCGGGGCCGATCTTGGGCACCGGCTCGCCGCGCAGCACAATGCCTTCGACGGGTTCTGCTTTGACTAAGGCGCGCATTCAATACTCCCGCCATCTCCGTCCCAGGCCGGTGCCGTCGCCTGCTCGTGCAATGGTCGCATCACGGCCAATCGAACTCAAGGACTTGCTCAAACAGTTGTACGCGCCGATTGCCTCTACGTCCTCCCCCCGCTTTTTTGCGGGGGAGGAAGGGGCCCCCGTGACGCGAAGCGTCATGGGGGAGGTGAGGGGGAGTCAAGGAATCTCTCGGACTCACCCTCACCTCCCCATCATGCTGCCGCATGATGGGTCCCCTCCTCTCCCGCTTCGCAGGAGAGGAATCTGGCCTTGATGCCGGCGCGGCCTTTCCCGGAGCAGTCAATATCTGTGTAGCCTATTCCGCCGCCAATTTCAGCGGGTCTGCGGCGGGCGAGAAACTGTC
>JAAURV010000077.1 GCA_012032065.1 Hyphomicrobiales bacterium | reverse complement strand
CGGCAACGTTGGGAAGCAATCGGTAATGCAAGCTCACGGCCGTTCCAATTAAGCGGGCTTAACCCATAGGCGCTGACTTAAGGCAAAAACACCCGTCATTCCAGCCAAGCGACGCGCAGCGGAGCGCGAGCTGGAATGACGGCATTTTGGCGTTTCTCGTGTTTAAGTTAGCGCCTATGGGGCTTGACCCACCCACCCAGCCTTATCGAAAGCCTGGTTCGGCGGCTCAAGGCCGCCATGGAGGAATGGATGTGCGGATTCGTTTGACCGCCCGCCGCTTTAATCTTCGTCGGAGAGCTTTTCTAAGTTTTCGTTCGCCCGCCGCGTGGCGGCTTCGAATCGGTCTTCGAAATTCGCCATGTTCTTCTTCGGCTCCTGATAGTAGGCCGTGAACTTCAGAGCCGAGACGAATGACTTGTTGAGCACCCTGCCCCAGAACTTCATCGGCCGGTCGAAGTCGAAGAGCAGGATGACCCGCTCTTCCTTTGTGTCGTTCCACACTTCATGCTCGTAAGTGTCGTCGAACACGAATATCTCGCCGGGGCGCCAGACATTGTCGGTGTCGCCGACGCGCATATGGCACTTCTCGGCGTCTTTCGGAATGACGAGACCGAGATGCGCGCGCAGGATGCCCTTCGATACGCCGCGATGGGCGGGAATGTGATAGCCGGGGCCGAGGATGGAAAACCATGCGGTTTGCAGATTGGGCACCTTCTCAAGCATCGAGACGGTCACGGGCGCCTGCTTGCAGTTCTTCTCCAGCTTCGAGCCAAAGCCGTAGAGAATGAAAGTCCGCCAGTTGGTGCCCTTGGCGATCCGCATCTGGTCGGGCGAGACATCCTGGAACACCGGAATCGCTTCGCGGTGCTTGAGGATCTCGCGCACCTCGGCTTCGATCTCTTTCCAGCGGCGGGTGAATTCGTCGAGATTGGGAAAGTGCTTGCGGTCCAGCACCGGCGCATTGCCCACCAGCGACTGGCGGCCTAAGAATTCGGCCAGATTGCGGATGAGGTTCTTGCCGAAGCGTTTGATCTTCTTCCGGCGGGCTTTTCGGAAGCGCTCGTTGAAGCCGGGAGCGGCGGCATCGGTCGTGTCAGCCATGGCCGCGATGCTCTACTCCAACGCCCGCCATGCGGCAACTGCAGCGATGCCACACGGGTTTAGGACTAGCGCCCTATGACGTTTAACGCTAACCCTAGGTGAGGTTGACGAAATCGGGCAATGATTCTCACGGGGTACAGGGGCCAGGCAGGCGGCGAACACGATGCGGCAATCGCGCCGATAGTTGGCGCATGACCGCAGCCCCCCGCATCGCCGTCGTCGGCTCCGGCATTATCGGGGCCTCAATTGCCTGGAACCTTTCGCGCGCCGGAGCGGCCGTAACCGTGTTCGACGCCGGCAAGCGCGGCGGAATCGCCACACCCGCTTCCTTTGCCTGGATCAATGCAAGCTGGGGCAATCCCGAGCCTTATTTCCGGCTGCGCGAGCAGGCGATGATGGAGTGGCGCATCCTCGACCGCGATGTGCCGGGTTTGCAAATCAACTGGTGCGGCGGGCTGATCTGGGATCTGCCGCCCGAGGAACTGCACGCCTTTGCAAAGCAGCACAGCTCCTGGGGTTATGGCATTCGCGAAGTGACAAGGAGCGAGATCGAGAACCTCGAGCCCAACCTGAAATCTCCACCCGAATTCGCCTATCACGTGCCCGAGGAAGGCATGGTCGAGCCATTGGCGACTGCGCTTGCAATGCTGGCCGGAGCCGAAGCCCATGGCGCGACCATTCTTGAGAACTGCAACATCAAATGGCTGGGAGAGGACCACGGCAGGGTGACCGGCGTCCAGACTCATGAAGGCTTCTTCCATGCCGACGAGACGGTGATTGCGGCCGGAACCGGATCGGCCGAGCTTTTGGCCAGCATTGGTCTCTCGCTGGAACTCGCCAAGCCAATGGGCCTGCTTGCGCACAGCAAACCCGCGGGCGAGTTGTTGCGCGGCCTGGTGATGTCGCCCGAGCTGCATGTCAGGCAAACCGCCGAAGGACGGCTTGTCGCGGGCACCGATTTCACTGGAGCAACCGCGAATGGCAAGCTGGATGAGGCCGCTGCGGCTCTCAATGCCAAGGTGCAGGCGATGGTCGCTGGCGCGGAACACATCGAACTCGATTTCTTCACGGCAGGCGAGCGGCCCACACCAGCGGACGGATTTCCCGTCATCGGACGTCCGGATAATCGTCCCGGCCTCTACCTCGCCGTCACCCATAGCGGCGTGACGCTGGCGCCTGCGATTGGCGTGATGACGGCGGCGGAGCTTCTCCAAGGCGACCGCGACAGTCTTCTCCTTCCCTACCATCCGGAAAGGCTGCTACGTCCCGCCGCATGACACCGCTGAAGGACGTTCCTGCTTCCGTGCTTGCCGGCCTCAAGGCCGTGCTGACAGATATCGACGATACGCTCACCGCCCATGGGCGATTGCCGCCCGAGTCCTATCGGGCTTTGTACGATCTCCGCGCGGCGGGGTTGATCGTCGTTCCCATCACCGGACGGCCCGCCGGATGGTGCGACATGATCGCCAGGCAGTGGCCTGTCGACGGCGTGGTTGGCGAGAACGGCGCGCTTTACTTCCGCTATCTCGACGGCGAGCGGAAAATGCGACGCGTCTACGCGCAGCCGGAACAAATCAGAGCGGCGAACAGCGCGAAACTCATGAAAATCGCCGCGCGCATCCTGCGGCACTTCCAGGAACCGCGCTTGCGTCCGATCAAGCCTATCGCGAGATCGATGTGGCGATCGACTTCTGCGAGGACGTGCCGCCGTTGCCGCGCGGCGTTGCGCAGGAGATCGCGGCGGCTTTCGAACACCAAGGCGCAATCGCGAAGGTAAGTTCGATCCATGTCAATGCATGGTTCGGCGAGCACGACAAACTCACCATGTCGAGGCGCATGCTGGCGGACGAGTTTGCAATCGATGCGGCGAAGCAACTTGACGCCATTGCCTATTGCGGCGACTCGCCCAACGATGCGCCGATGTTCGCTTACTTTCCGGCGAGTTTCGGAGTTGCCAACATCCGGCCATTCGCGAAGATGATGCCGCATCTGCCGGCCTATGTCACCGAAGCCCAAGGCGGCAGCGGGTTCGCGGAGATCGCCGCGGCGGTCCTTTCCGCGAAAAGCAAGTGATCGCGCCGACACTGGTCCTGCTTCTCGCCGGGACGGCAGGCGGAGCGGCCGCGGCGTTTGCGGGTCTGCCAGCCCCATGGCTTGCGGGCTCCATGATCGCAGTCATCCTCGCCGCATATGCAAAGCTGCCGCTGGCGCTGCCCGAAGCATTGAAAGCAGCGGCCTTCATTCTGCTCGGCGCGCAAACCGCACTGCCGTAACCTGGGACACCATCGAACGCGCTGCTCAATGGCCGCTCAGCATCGCGGGGCTGAGCGTCACAGCCGTTGCCGTCACAGCGGCCTGCTACGTCTACTATTCCAGAGCCTTCTCATGGCCGCGACCAACCGCGCTTTTTGCGAGCCTTCCCGGCGCGCTTTCGATGGTCGTACTGCTGGCCGAACGATCGGGCGCGGACATGAAGAAGGTGATCGTGGGCCAATGCGTGCGGCTGTTCTTCATCATCGCCGCCCTGCCCTTCGTCATCGAACTGTTGAATGGACAAGGTAGCGCATCGCTCCCGGCGGCGGCGGTTATCGCGGACGCAAGCGAGATAGGCCTGCTTGTCGCGGCCTCAGTGGCGGCGGGATTGATCTTCGAGAGGCTGAGAGTCCCGGCAGGTCTTATTCTCGGAGCAGTTCTCGCCGCTGCGGCCCTTGGGCTTGGCGGAATGACGAAAGGTGCGGCACCGGACGCGATCCTGATCCCCGCGAATGTCGTACTCGGAGGTTTGATCGGGATCCGCTTCGCGGACATCGGGGCGGCCGAACTGAAGAGCTGCTTCAAAGCGGGTTTCGGCGGCTTCATCGTGGGGTTGGCAGTCGCGTCGGCGGGTGCTGCTCTGACGGCGTGGATCGGCGGGCTGCCTCTTGCCCTCACGCTGCTTGCCTTTGCGCCGGGAGGTCTCGAAGCCATGATCATCATGGCTTTCGCGCTTGGCCTCGATCCTGCCTATGTCGCGGCGCATCAGATCGTCCGCTATGTGGGGCTTGTTCTGCTGATGCCAGTTGTGACAGCCTTCTTCCTCGGCGGGGTTCACAAAAATGTTAGTGCGGCTCGGCGCGGCAGCGCTTTAGATGACGGCTGATGGAAGACTTCGGAAACCTGCTCTATTCGAAACTGGCCTGGATCATCGCATTCATGATGGCGGTGCTTATCGCCGAGCGCATATTCCCGATGGCCAAAGTGCATGTGGCGAACCGCATCGCGCGGCTTGCCAAGAACTTCACGCTTGCGGGCATCAACACGGTGCTTTCGCCGCTGATCGTGATCCCGCTCTCGGCTTATGCCGCGCAATATGCCTTGGATTGGCGGCCTGTGTGGTGGAGCGGCTGGAGCGGGCTTGCGGCGGACATTCTCATTCTCGATTTCTGGATCTACTGGTGGCACCGCGCCAATCATGTGGTGCCGTTCCTCTGGCGCTTCCACGAAATTCATCATCTCGACGAAACGCTGGATGCCTCGAGCGCCGTGCGTTTTCATTTCGGCGAGGTGCTGTTGTCGGCTCTGGTACGTGGCGCTCTGATCTTTCTGCTGGATGTGCCGCTGGCAAGTGTCGTGGTGTTCGAGACGCTGCTTTTCTTCTCCACCGTCTTCCATCACTCCAACATGCGGCTGCCAAGGGAGATCGAAGCGCCACTTTCCCGCCTTATCGTGACGCCATCGATCCACTGGGTTCACCACCATGCGATCAGGCGCGACACTGACTCGAATTATGCGACACTGCTCTCGGTCTGGGACCGCCTCTTCGCCAGCCGCAGCGCCACGGCGCGTACGGAAGAGATGCCGGTCGGCGTGGAGCGCGAGTTCGACCGCCCCCTGCCGCAGCTCATTTCACGGCCATTCCGTCGAATCGTGCGCTGAACTAAAGCTCGCGAAGCCATCCCAGGGAGTTACATATGTCCAACGGGTCACGACCTTTTCGCGAAACGATCGTGCAGGTTCTCGCCACCGTGATGATCCCGGTCACTGTCGCGGGCACCGGGCTTTACTACACGCGCTGGCAGCAGAATTTGAGCGATCTGAAAACCATGATCGATCTCGTCAGCGACCAGGCGCCGGAGAAGCGCAAATACGGCATCGCCATGTTCGAGTACCTTCTCAAGAACGACAAGGTGCCCGTTGAATTCGTTACCGCTCAACTAGCCTATGCAAATTCCTCCGCCGACAAGGAGATGCTGCCGCTGATGGAACAGGCATTGCTCAAGGCGGCGGTGGCAAACCCGAAGGTGGCCGGCACATTCCGCGAAGCGCTCGAACGTATGCCGAGCCGGGTGTTTGTCCATGCGATGAATGAACAACAGCGCGCGTGCGCAAGATTGCTTCTCGCCAAGATGACCGATACCGAGCGCAGCAATCTGACGGTGCCCGGTTTCGCTCGCGCCACCTGGGCCGGCAGCCGCCACGAACTGCGCGCGTTCCATGAGAGCGACATGGAGCGGGCCGGCCAGATCGCGGAGTCGTTTGCGAGCGTTGGCCTGACCGTTGCCGTGCTCGATCTCGCCGCCAACAGCACGGCTACGAAAGTGCGCCCGAACACTTATGAGTTGTGGTTCGGCACGGCGGGCCTGCCGGCAGTCTGCACCGTCTGAGAGCGCTGGCACCGCACCTGCAAAGATGCGTTCAGGCGCTGGCCGAGGGATAACTCTGTCCCGAAATGGCACAGGCGCGCATGGAAGGATTAAGCTCTTGGCGGAGCTCGGCTCAAACGGCAACGGCAAGGACGCTCTGGCGGATGCACTCCGCAGAGCGCGGCTGGCGGAAGCTGCCCATGTCGATGCCGTGCTGAACATCCGCGATTCCAAGACGTTGCGGCTGCAACTTCTCAAAGACGATCTGCTGCCCATCGTCTCGTCCAATCCCGAAGCCTCGAAGCTCTTCGATCTTGCGCTTGTCCCTGGCGATCCGCCGAGGCTGTGGCTCGACATGATTGCCCAGGTGGTGATGGAGCCGGATCACCGCACTTATCGCCTGGTTCAGGACACCCGCCTTGGCCGCGAGACGCTGTTCGAGACCGCCGACCGCGCCGAAATGATGGAGCACGCGAAGACCCACCTGGCTCACCGGCTGATTGCACGGGAGCGGGAAATTGCGGTTGCAACGCCAGCCCGCGAATCTATCGCAGGATACAGCGGCGCAGCCCTGATCTTCGCTTGGACGACCGGTTTCGCGGTTGGCGCCCTGGCTCTGATGATGGCCGCTATCCTATTGGAAAAAATCAAGATTTAACTCTTTGTTCATCGTTACAATCTGAAACACCTTTTGATTTCACGAGTGCCGCCGCGGGGCTTACCTGATGCATGGGGCTATTCGGGCTTCGCGCAATCCAGCGAGTTCCGGATTGAAGATTGGATTGGGGTTTGAGTTCATGACGGCACAGAGTGAAAAGCGCGACACGGCGTTGCCCGTGGAGGGCTTGCAGATGACGCCAAGAACGAACGTCGATCTGCAGCAGAAGCTGGCGGAATTCGCAACGCTTGCCGAGGGTCTGGATTATGCCGCGCGCGGCGAAACCGGCTTCAATTTCTATACGGGCCGGGGCCAGCTTCAATCGGTGTTGCCTTACCCGGAATTGCGTCTCAAGGCGTTGTCGGCCGCGCGGAAGCTTCTCTCGCTGGGGCTGAACCGGGGTGATCGCGTGGCGATTGTCGCCGAGACCTGTCCCGAGTTCATGAGCCTGTTCTTTGGCTGCCAGTATGCGGGGTTGGTGCCCTGCCCCATGCCCTATACGATGTATATCGGCGGCAAGGACTCCTACATCGATCGCGTGGCCGGCATGTTGCGGGCCGCGGGTGCGAGCGCTGTCGTCACTCCAGCAGATCTCGAAGGCCACATTCGCGCCGGTGCCGTACTCGCCGGCAATCCGCGCGTGCTGACTCATGCAGAGTTCGATGCGCTTCTGGAAAGCGACGGCGAGCTTAAGCCTTTCGGCCCGGACGACGTGGCTTACATCCAATACTCCTCGGGATCGACGTCGAACCCCAAGGGCGTGCTGATCAGCCAGCGCGCCATCGTGGCCAATACGGCCGGAATTATCCGCCATGGTATGAAGGCGCTTCCCGGCGATCGTGCCTTCTCCTGGCTGCCGCTCTATCACGACATGGGGCTTGTGGGATTCTGCCTGTCTCCGATGATGGGCCAGATCAGCGTCGATTATCTTCCAACGACGGCATTCGCCCGCCGCCCCGCGCTTTGGCTCAAGCTGATGTCGGACAACAAGACGACGGTCTGCTACTCGCCGACCTTCGGCTACGATCTCGCGGCCCGCCGCATTAACGGCGAAGCGCCGACGCTCGATCTGTCGCAGTGGCGCGCGGCTGGCATTGGCGGCGACATGGTTCGCGCCGATGTGCTCGAACATTTCGCCCGCACGCTGAAAGTGGCGGTTTTGACGAAAAGGCGTTCGTGCCGAGCTACGGCATGGCCGAAACGACGCTGGCCGTGACCTTTGCATCCGCGGCGGAACCGATCCGCATCGATACGATCGACCGCAACATCTACAAGACCACGCAGGAGCGCGGCCCGTCGCGGGCGCGCGCCGAAGCGCGGAGCTTCGTCGTGTGCGGCAAGCCGATTCCCGGGCACATCGTGGAGATTAGATCGCCGGACGGTGCAATCCTCGGCGGACGCCGCATCGGGCGCATCTTCGTAAAGGGGCCGAGCGTGATGAGCGGCTACTTCCAGGATCAAGCTGCCACCGAAGCCGTGCTTTCGCCGGACGGTTTCCTCGACACCGGCGACATGGGCTATTGGCTCGACGGCGAAATCGTGATCACGGGCCGCGTCAAGGATCTCATTCTGCACAATGGCCGCAACATCTGGCCGCAGGACATCGAGTGGGCGGCCGAACAGATCGAACCTCTGAAGTCCGGCGACGTTGCGGCTTTCGCGGTCGAAGGCGACGATGGCGACGACGACGTGGTTGTGCTCGTGCACTGCCGTGTGCAGGACAAGCAGGATATGGAAAACCTGCGCCACAAGGTTGCCGCCGTTGTGCATCAGAGTGCCGGTGTGGAGTGCACGATCGTGCTGGTACCGCCCAAGAGCCTGCCGTTTACATCTTCCGGCAAACTCTCGCGGGCGGGCGCCAGGCAGAATTATCTGGCGGGCGCCTACACGGATGTGGCCGAAGGCATGCCGGCCTTTCTCGCCGCCGCCCAGTAGGCATCGCTGCAAGGAGTTGAGGAATGGCCGCTGTCATCGCGGTGACAGGCGCGACCGGATTTGCCGGGCGTCATGTCGTGGCGGAGCTTCTCCGCCGGGGACACGCGGTGAGAGTGCTGGCGCGCGATCCTTCGAAAGCAAGTTTCCCGCCCGGCGTTGAGATTGTCGCAGGCGCCTCGGCAATAGCAATTCGCTTTCGGCTCTCGCGCAAAGCGCCGGCTCGGTGATCCACATCGCGGGAGCTGTCGTGGCGCCGTCACGCCTCGCCTTTCAGGAAGTGAATGCAACAGGGGCCGCCAACGTTGCAACAGCCGCAGCTCATGCGAAGGTGCGCCGTTTCGTGCATGTGTCTTCGTTGTCCGCGCGTCTGCCTGCAATCTCCGGCTATGCGGCGAGCAAGAGGGCAGGCGAAGACGCAGTCATGCAGGCAGCCGGAAACCTGTCATTGGCGATCGTGCGCCCTCCAGCCGTGTACGGCCCCGGCGACAAAGCCACGCTTCCGCTTTTCAAGGCGCTGACCGGGACCGTGGCATTCATTCCAGGCACCGCATCCCAGCGCTTCTCCCTCGTCTATGTTGAAGACCTCGCGCGCGCGTTAGCGGACTCGGTCACAGGGACATGGCAAGGCATTCGAACGATGAGCGATGGCACGGAGGGCGGTTACGGTTGGCCCGACTTGCTTCAAACGGCGGCGAAAGTGGAAGGAGGGGCTCCGAAGATTGCCTATCTTCCGAAGCCTCTTTTGTCGGCCGCCGCGGCCGCCATCGCAGGAATCGCCCGGATCAGCGGCAAAACCACCATCTTGAATCCGGGAAAGATCGGCGAGCTCTACCATGCGGATTGGGTTTGCGAAGCCGAACTGAAGCTTGCGGCATCCATTCAATTCGAAGACGGATTCCGCCGCACATTGGCCTGGTACCGCAATGAAGGCTGGTTGCCGCCGTCGCGCCACACCGCTAGAGCAACCGGCCACAGGGAGACACTTGCATGACGGACACGGTTGCCGAACTGAAAGACATGCTGGCGAAGTTCAATGCCAGGAGCATCGAGCTTTCGGCGGAGACCGACATTTCCGCCGACCTCAATATCGACAGCGTGACCGTGATGGATTTCGTGATGGAAGTCGAAGACCGCTACGACATCGAGATTCCGCTCAACATTTTGTCCGAAACGCGCACCATCTCCGACCTCGCGAAGGTCGTGGACTCCCGCAAGAAGGCCTGAGACATGATCGATCTTTTCGAAAAGCACCGCGTGATCGCCGAACGGCACGCCCGCGCCAAAGCCATGGGCGTTCATGGCCTGGGGCCCATCAACGAGAAGATCGTCTCGCCTACGCGCGCGATCATCAATGGCCGCGAAACCATTCTCGCCGGCACCAACAACTACATGGGCATCACCTTCGAGGAAGATGCGATCGCCGCCGGCAAGAAGGCGATGGAAGAGTTCGGCACCGGAACCACGGGCTCACGCATTGCCAACGGCACCTATGCGCTTCACACCCAACTCGAGACGGAACTCGCGCGCTTTCTGAACCGCGAGCACTGCATCGTCTTCACCACGGGCTATCAGGCCAATCTCGGCATGATGTCTGGCCTCGCTGGCCCACGCGACACGATCTATCTCGATGCCGACTCTCATTCGTCGATCTATGACGGCTGTACGCTTTCGGGTGCGAAGCTCGTGCGCTTCCGTCACAACGACGCGGCCGATCTCGACAAGCGGCTTGCGCGCTCGGAAGGTGGCGAAGGCGGAGCGCTCGTCGTCGTCGAAGGCATCTATTCGATGCTGGGAGACCGCGCGCCGCTCGCCGATTTCATCGCGGTGAAAAGGAAACACGGCTTCCAGCTTCTCTCGGACGAAGCCCACTCCTTTGGCGTGCTCGGCCCCCATGGACGCGGACTGGCCGACGAAGCCGGCCTCGAGGACGAAGTCGATTTCATCGTCGGCACCTTCTCGAAGAGCGTGGGCGCCATCGGTGGCTTCGGCGCCGGCAATCATCCACTCTTCGAAACGCTGCGTTACGCGATGCGGCCCTACATGTTCACCGCATCGTCTTCCCCCGCATCCATCGCTACGTCGATAGCGGCGGTGAGGAAACTCGCTGCCGAGCCCGAGCGCCGTGACAAGCTGATGGCAAACTCAGCGCGCCTGCACCGGGGTTTCCGCGAATTGGGATTGGACATGGGCTGCGGCGAAGTAAGTCCGGTGATCGCGGTCAAGTGCCCCGATGAACCCTCGACGCTTGCCATGTGGAACGCCCTGCTCCAGGCCGGCGTGGTGCGGGACCTGTTCAAGTCGACCTTGAGCCTGCGGGTGATCCTGCCGGAGAGCGGCCTGGCCGGATTGAACGAGGGCGCATCGGTCGAGATCCTGGGCACCGATGCCGGCACGGTCCAGGAAATCGTGATCGACCCGGAGCAGCAGTTTCACGCCCTGGTCGAGATCGAAGAGGCCATGGAGCCG
>JAAURV010000076.1 GCA_012032065.1 Hyphomicrobiales bacterium | reverse complement strand
CGCGCGCCGGGCGCTGGGCCGAACGGCTCAACAGCGACGCGCCGGTCTATGGCGGCACGGGCGTGGGCAATGGCGGGGTGGTCATCGCGGTCGAGCAGAACGGCGCGCCCGGGCGAACATAACTTTGCCGCCGATGGCAAGCTTGATTCTCGAATACACGGGACCATAATACCGGAAGTGAGCGTGGGGAGGGCCTGAGAATGGAAAACCGGAGAACGTCGCCTTTGGCGCGCGATGCCATGGCCTATGTCTTGGCCGGAGGCCGTGGCAGCCGCCTGATGGAATTGACCGATCGCCGCGCCAAGCCCGCTGTATATTTCGGCGGCAAGTCGCGCATCATCGACTTCGCACTTTCAAACGCGCTCAACTCCGGCATCCGCCGTTTTGGCGTGGCGACGCAATATAAAGCGCACTCGCTTATCCGGCATTTGCAGCGTGGCTGGAACTTCTTGCGGCCGGAGCGCAACGAGAGCTTCGACATTCTTCCCGCGAGCCAGCGCGTCTCCGAAGATCAGTGGTACAACGGCACGGCAGACGCGGTGCACCAGAACGCCGACATCATCGAGGACCATGGCGTCAAATACATGATCGTGCTCGCCGGCGATCACATCTACAAGATGGACTACGAATTGATGCTGCAGCATCACGTATCGAGCGGCGCGGATGTCACCGTTGGCTGCCTCGAAGTGCCGCGCATGGAGGCCACCGGTTTCGGCGTCATGCATGTCGATGACAAGGACCGGATCGTTGCGTTCGTCGAGAAGCCGAAAGACCCGCCAGGCATTCCAGGCAATCCCGATTTCGCGCTGGCCTCGATGGGCATCTACGTGTTCGGAACCAGGTTCCTGCTCGACCTTTTGCGGGCCGATGCCGCCGACAAGAACTCCAGCCACGATTTCGGCAAGGACATCATCCCGCACATCGTCAAGAACGGTAAAGCCGTGGCGCACCGCTTCTCAACTTCTTGCGTCAAGTCCTCGAAGGAGGCCGCCGCCTACTGGCGCGATGTCGGAACGGTCGATGCCTATTGGGAGGCCAATCTCGATTTATGCGAAACGGTTCCGTCACTCGATCTCTACGACCGCGACTGGCCGATCTGGACTTACAGCGAAGTGACGCCACCGGCCAAGTTCGTGCACGACGAAGACAACCGCCGCGGCATGGCCATCTCCTCGCTCGTCTCCGGTGGCTGCATTGTCTCGGGCGCCGCGCTTCGGCGCACGCTGCTGTTCACAGGCGTCAGGGTCAACTCATTCACCACCATGGAAGAAGCCGTGGTGATGCCCTACGTCAATATCGGCCGCAACTGCGTGCTGAAGAAGGTGGTCATCGATCGCGGCGTCGAGATCCCGGATGGATTTGTGGTGGGCGAGGAGCCGGAACTCGACGGCACGCGTTTCCGCCGCACCGGCAACGGCATCTGCCTCATCACTCAGCCGATGATCGACAAACTGAACACATGAAGGTTCTTTCGGTCGCATCCGAGGTCTACCCGCTCATCAAGACCGGCGGCCTCGCCGATGTCACGGGCGCGCTTCCGGGCGCGCTTGCAGGCCGGGGCGCCGAGATGACGACGTTGATTCCGGGCTATCCCGCGGTGATGAGCGCGCTCGAAGCGGCGGAACCCATCCACATGCTGCCCGATCTCTTCGGCGGCAGCGCCCGCATCCTGCGCGGCAAGGGCAAGGGCCTCGATCTCTTCGTGCTCGACGCGCCGCATCTCTACAACCGCGCGGGCAATCCCTATCTCGGTCCCGATGGCAAGGACTGGCCCGACAATGCCCGGCGTTTCGCAGCGCTCAGTCAGGTCGCGGCCGATCTCGCGCGCGGAACGTTTGCAGGTTACGCCGCCGATGTGCTGCACGCACATGATTGGCAAGCAGGCCTGGCGCCTGCCTACTTGCGCTATCTCGGAGGGCCGAAGTCGTTGATCACCGTCCACAATCTCGCTTTTCAGGGACACTTCCCAGCTTCGATCTTCGGCGCGCTGGGACTTCCGTTGCAGGCTTTCACCATCGATGGCGTCGAGTACTTTGGCGGCGTTGGTTATCTGAAAGCGGGCCTGCGATGCGCTTCCGCCATCAGCACCGTCAGCCCAAGTTATGCGCGCGAAATCCAGACTGTCGAAGATGGCATGGGTCTCGACGGGTTGCTGCGCGAGCGCTCGGCGGTTCTGCACGGCATCGTCAACGGCATCGACATCGATGTTTGGAATCCGGAGACCGACGCGGCACTCGCCAAGACATTCTCCGCCTCCACGATCGACAAGCGCAAAGAGAACAAGCGCGCCATCGAGCGCCAGTTTGGACTCAAGCAGGGCGACGGGCTGCTCTACTGCATCGTCAGCCGCCTAACCGAGCAAAAAGGCATGGACCTTGTGGCGGCAGCCATCGGCAAGCTCGTCACCACCGGTGCAAGGCTCGCGGTACTTGGTTCAGGCGATGCTTTGCTTGAGGGTGCGCTTCGCGATGCAGCCGCATCTTATCCCGGCCTTGTCGGAGTCAGCATTGGTTACGACGAAAAACTCTCGCATCTCCTGCAGGGCGGATCGGACGCCATCCTCATCCCGTCGCGCTTCGAGCCCTGTGGTCTTACGCAACTCTACGGCCTCCGCTATGGCTGCGTTCCCGTGGTCGCGCGCGTCGGCGGTCTTGCCGATACCTTGATCGATGCCAACGACGCGGCCGTTTCGGCGGACGTTGCATCGGGCGTGCAATTCGCGCCCGTGACTCAAGATGCCCTCGAATACGCGCTCGACCGCACCGCAGCGCTCTATACCGATCCTCAAGGCTGGCGCTCCATGCAGAAGGCCGGCATGAAAGCCGATGTGTCGTGGGAGCGGAGTGCTTCGCGCTACGCTTCGCTCTACCGTTCGCTGTGAAAGACCTGAACCATGATGAACACAGTCGCAACCAAACCCTTCGATGGCCAGAAGCCCGGAACGTCGGGCCTGCGCAAGAAAGTGCCGGTCTTCCAGCAGCCGCACTACGCAGAAAATTTCATCCAGTCGATCTTCGATTCGCTCGATGACTTCGCCGGCAAGACGCTGGTGATCGGCGGCGATGGCCGTTACCACAATCGCGAAGTGATCCAGACCGCGATCCGCATGGCGGCGGCAAACGGATTTGGCCGCGTACTCACCGCGCAAGGCGGCCTTCTCTCCACACCCGCCGCCTCGCATCTGATCCGCAAGAACGGCGCGTTCGGCGGCATCGTTCTCTCCGCCAGTCACAATCCCGGCGGCCCGCATGGCGATTTCGGCATCAAATACAACGCCAGCAACGGCGGCCCCGCGCCCGAAAAAATCACCGACAGGATTTACGAATGCACGCGCGTGATCGGCACCTACAAGATTAGCGACGCCGCACCCGTCGATCTCGATAGGGCAGGCACGGTTAAAGTCGATGGCATGACCGTCGAGATCGTCGATCCGGTCAGCGGCTACAGCGCGCTGATGCAGACGCTGTTCGACTTCGATGCGATCCGCGATCTGATCAAAAGCGGCTTCACGCTCCGTTTCGACGCGATGAGCGCCATTACCGGCCCTTATGCCAAACGCATTCTCGAAGACATGCTGGGCGCTGCACCTGGATCAGTCGTCAACGCAGTGCCGCTCCCCGATTTCGGCGGCCATCATCCCGATCCGAACCTCGTGCACGCGAAAGAGCTTTACGATCTGATGATGTCGCCCAAGGGCCCCGATTTCGGCGCGGCTTCCGATGGCGATGGCGACCGCAACCTGATCATCGGCAAGAATCAGTTCGTCACACCGTCGGATTCGGTTGCGATGCTCGCAGCCAACGCGCATCTCGCACCGGGTTACGCCAAGGGACTTGCCGGAATCGCGCGATCGATGCCCACAAGCTGTGCGGCGGACCGCGTGGCGGAGAAACTCGGCATCAAATGTTACGAAACCCCGACCGGATGGAAGTTCTTCGGCAATCTGCTCGATGCGGGGCTTGCCACCATCTGCGGCGAGGAGAGTGCCGGCACCGGCTCGAACCACGTGCGCGAGAAGGATGGCTTGTGGGCGGTGCTGCTGTGGCTCAACATTCTGGCCAAGCGCCGCCAGAGCGTCGCCGATATCGTCAAGCAGCACTGGCAGGAATTCGGACGCAACTATTATTCGCGCCACGACTACGAGGAAGTCGATGCCGATGCCGCGAACGCCATGATGGCCGATCTGCGCGCGCGCCTTCCGAAACTCAAGGGCGAGAAAGCCGGAAGCCTCACCGTCTCGGCCGCCGACGATTTCGCCTATCACGATCCCGTCGATCACTCGGACACGGCGAAGCAAGGCGTGCGCGTGATCTTCGATGACGGCTCGCGGATCGTCTATCGCCTGTCGGGCACGGGCACGGCAGGGGCAACGCTTCGCGTTTACATCGAGAAATACGACGCAAAAAATCTCGGTCTCGAAACCCAGTCCGCGCTTTACGACCTGATCGCCTTCGCCGGTAACGCCGCGCAGATCAAGCAACGCACCGGACGAGCCAAACCGTCGGTGATCACATAAGAATGCCACGGCAGTTTTCCATTGGGCCGGGCCGGGGCTACCAGCCGGGCGTTACGCTCCATGGCGACGGCGCAAACTTCTGTGCCGTGTCGCGCCATGCCACGCGCGTGTTTGTTTCGCTGTTCGATGGCGATAGCGAAACCGTGCGCTTCCCGCTGCCATCGCGCCGCGGCGATCATCATGCGGGATTTATCGCCGGCGTGAAAGACGGCCAACGCTACGGCCTTCGCGCCGAAGGCCCATGGTCGCCCTCGCAGGGACATCTCTTCGACCCGTCGAAACTGCTGCTCGATCCCTACGCGTTTGAAGTCGATGACGCGCTGCGCTGGACGCCGGAATTGGGAATATTCGGCGTCGAAACCGCGCCGTTCGTTCCAAAATCAATGGTGCGCGCGCCGCTGCCCTATGCGCAGCGATTGCCCTGGGCGCGGCCGCAGTTTATCTACGAAGTGCAATTGCGCTCACTCACCAAGCGCCATCCCGCCGTTCCGGAGAAACTTAGAGGCACGGTCGCCGCCCTCGCGCACCCGGAAATCATCGCGCACATCAAGGGTCTCGGCGTCGATACGGTCGAACTGATGCCGCTCGCATTGTGGATCGAAGAACGCCATCTCGCCAAGCTCGGACTTCGCAACGCCTGGGGTTACAACCCCGTATCCTTTTTTGCACCCGATCCGGTGCTTGCCCCCGGTGGACTCGCCGAAATCCGAGACACCGTCGCGGCGCTCCACTCGGCAGGACTTCGGATTCTCCTTGACGTCGTCTTCAATCACACTGGCGAAGGCGATCCGGGCGGACCCACACTGTCGCTCCGCGGTCTCGACAACGCGCTCTACTACCGCTACCGGAATGGCATTCCCGTCAATGACTCCGGCTGCGGCAATACGCTGGCGCTCGATCGCGCGCCGAACGTTCAGTTGGTCATGGACGCGATGCGGCATTGGTTGCTCGCCACCGGCATCGACGGTTTTCGTTACGATCTCGCTCCCGTGATGGGCCGCACCGAACATGGCTTCGATGTCAACGCACCGCTGCTGACTGCGATACGGCAAGACCCGCTGCTCTCCGATCTCATTCATATCGCGGAGCCGTGGGATGTGGGCGTGGGCGGCTATCAACTCGGAAACTTTCCGGCAGGCTGGGGCGAATGGAACGACAAGTTCCGCGACGATGCGAGGCGCTTCTGGCGCGGCGATCCGAAATCCGCGGGCGCTTTCGCAACGCGCCTCGCCGGCTCGTCCGATGTCTTCGACAGCGGCCATCGCAAGCCCTCGTCAAGCATCAACTTCGCCGCCGCGCATGATGGCTTCACGCTGCTCGACAGCGTCACCTTTGCCGCCAAGAACAATCACGCCAATGGCGAAGGCAACCGCGATGGCAGCGATCATGAAGTGAGCTGGGTCTCGAAACATGCTAGCGCCGATGTGAGCGCCATGCTGGCCACCGTGCTGCTCTCGCGCGGCACGCCGATGATCGCGGCCGGCGACGAATTCGGGCGCACACAGCTCGGCAACAACAACGCCTATGCGCAGGACAATGAAACCACCTGGCTCGACTGGGCCAAGGCCGACAAGAAGCGCATCGCGGAAGTGTCGGCGCTCGCAAAGTTTCGCAGGGACTACGCCACTTTTTCAGCAACAACTTTCTCACCGGCCAGCCGCTCGAAGGCACCGACATTCCCGATGCCGAATGGACGGCGGCGGATGGCGGCGATGTTGCGTGGGACAATGGCGGCAAATCTTGTCTCGGCCTGGTGCTTCACTGTCACGAAACGCGGCGCAGGCTGGCTCTCTGGTTCAACCGAGACGGCAAGCAGAAGGTGGTATTGCCGGAAGCGCTCGATGGCTGCGAATGGGAAGCCGTGCTCGGGAGCGCAAAGATCGACGCAGCGCTGCATTGATCGCTTACGGCGTCTCCGGCTTTGCCGAGAAGCGCTTCACCGCGAAAACGGCTCGCGCCGCGGGTGACGAGACCATTCGCAAGCTCGCACGGCTCGCGGGTATCGGCTCCGAATGGTGGGAAGTCGATGGCACGCATCACTCCGTCACGCCGCAAACGATGCGGCATCTGCTGTCGGCCATGGGCCTTCACGTCGCGACCGAGAGCGATGCAAACAATGAAGCCGCGCGGCTCTCGAAGAAGAACCGGCTGCCCGCGGCCAAAGTCGTCGCGGCGTCGAGCACAGCCGAATTGCCGCTTGGCGATGCTGCCTATGCCGAGGCGTTCAGGATTGGCGATACGCATCGCATCGTGAAACCCGCGGGCCGCGAGAGCATCGAATTGCCGCCGCTCGCACCCGGCTACTACGACATCGTCAGCGAAGATGACGAGTACGCTTGCTGCCGCCTGATCGTCACGCCCAGCTCATGTTTCATGCCGGATGCGCTCAAACACGGCGCGCGGCGATTTGGCCTCTCGTCGCATCTCTATTCGCTGCGCGATGCACGCGATTCCGGCATCGGCGATTTCGAAACGCTGGCCCGCTTCTGCGAGACCACGGCGAAGCTCGGAGGCGTGCTTGCGGGAATCAATCCGCTGCATCACATGTTCCCAGAAGACCGCAAGCGTGTCAGTCCCTATCAGCCCTCCGACCGCCGCTTTATCGATCCCATCTACATCGATATCGAAGCCTTCGGCGGTTCGAGCGCACCGCAGCTCCGCAGCCTCAAGCACGTCGATTACGCCGCCGCGTGGCAACACAAGGACGCCGTGCTTCGCAAAGCCTTCGCCGCGCAGGGCGAGAGTTCAGATTTCGAATCCTTCATCGCCCGAGGAGGCGCTGCGCTCCAGTCGCATGCGAAATTCGAGTCACGCGCCAATCCCGCGAACCAGCGTTATGTCATGTGGCTGCAGTGGATTGCCGACAAGCAGCTTGCGGCCGCCGCGCGCGCGCGCAAAGCGCCGGTCTCTCCCTTGGCATCTATCGCGACATGGCGCTGGGTTGCGCCTTCGATGGCGGCGAAGCGGCCGAAACGCCCGCGCTCTATGCGTCAACCGTTTCGCTCGGAGCGCCGCCCGATCCGTTCTCCGCCGATGGCCAGATCTGGAACTTGCCGCCGTTCAATCCGCTGACGCTCGAAGCCGCGAAGTATCAGCCCTTCATCGACATCATCCGCGCCAACATGCGCCATGCCGGCGTGCTTCGAATCGATCACATTCTTGGCTTCTTCCGGCAATTCTGGGTGCCGCGGGGTGCGTCGGGCGGCGACGGCGCTTATGTGGCGGCAGCGCTCGACACGTTGATCGCCATCACAGCAATCGAAAGTCACCGCGCACGATGTGCCGTGATCGGAGAGGACCTGGGAACAGTTCCCGATGGACTCCGCGAGGCGATGGCGCGCGCCAACATTCTCTCCTACCGCGTGCTTTGGTTCGAGCAGAACGCCAGCGCCTTCCAGCCCATGTCTACGTATCCGCAATCCGCCGCCGTATGTCTCTCCTCGCACGATCTTCCGCCATTCAAATCATGGGAGGAAAACGCGAGCCTCGATCAACTGCACAAGTTCGATCTGGCCTTGGCGCACGAACATGCGTCAGGCGCGGACCGGCTCGAACGCGCGCACGTCATGCTGGCCAAGACGCAATCCTCGCTGATGCTGGTGCAGGCCGACGATCTGCGTCGGGCGAGACCGAGCCGCTCAATGTCCCGGGTACGGACGAAGAGCGCGCCAATTGGCGGCGGCGGTTGTCCGTCACTGTAGAAGACCTCTCCACGTCCGAAGTGGCCAAGCGCGTGACCGGCGCGTTGCGAAGCAACGGCATTCCGATGGCTGAACGTTTCAAGCTCGACATCGTAAAAAGCGAAGTGGTGGCCAAGCTGTGGTCGACTGTCACCAAATACACCGTCAACTACACCCACGCCGATGGCCGCAAGGAAATGCTGATCCGCGAGGTCGTCGATCACGGCCATGCCGCCGGCGTTCTGGCGCTCGATCCGGTGCGGCAGACCGCATTGCTCGTGCGGCAAGTTCGAATGGCGGCGTATGTGGCGGGCCATACCGAACCGCTCCTCGAGGTCTGCGCCGGTTTGCTCGACGGCGATTCCCCGGAAACATGCGCGCTGCGCGAAGGCGAAGAGGAACTGGGATATCGTCTGCAAAACTTGCGAAAAGTCTGCGATGCCTTCGCAAGTCCCGGCGCGCTCACCGAGCGCATCACGCTGTTCCTCGCCGACTACAGTCCCGAAGACCGCATCGGTCCCGGCGGAGGCCTGCGCTCCGAGGGCGAGGACATCGAAGTGATCGAGATGCCGCTTGCCGAAGCCAACGCGCTCATTGCGAGCGGCGGCATTGTCGATGCCAAGACAATCATCCTGATCCGCGAGGCATGGCACATATTTTCTCCCTTCGCGCCGAAGGCGGCGCGGGGGACGTGGCCCGAAGGGGCCGAGGGGGTGTCTCCGCGTGACGGATTTCCGATTTGAGCAAAGAGCACCGAGCCCTTCATCGACACCCCATCGGCCCTTCGGGCCACTTCCCCAGCGAAGCTGGGGAAGAAAAACTAACGGATCATGTAAACCTTGCGCACGGTTTCGTGCACGCGGCAGGTGCCTTTCCAGTCTTGCGGAAAAAACGCCACGGTATCGGGCACGATCTCGATCACTTCTCCCGACTCATGCGTATAAGTGCAGCGCCCGAGCAGGAAGTGGCAGAACTCGTCGCGGGTCACATGGCATTCCCAATAGCCCGGCGTGCAAATCCAGATGCCGGTTTCGCTTTCGCCATTTGGCCCCTTGTGCAGCACAATCCCCGAGGTGCGGCTTTCACCCTCGATCATGGTGGGGATCACGCCCCAATCCGCGAACGGGCCATCAAATGAATTGGGTGATTCGAGGTGGGGAGCCGAGGATTCGAATTTGGTGGGCATCTAAGCAATCTTCCTTCGCATCAACCCATCGATCACCTTCGCCGCCTTGGTTGGCCCGTGTTGCGCGCGCATGGTGGCGGAGGTATTCTTGAGCTTGGCCTTCATCTTCTTGTCGGCGAGCATGGCCATGATCTTCGCCTGCATTTCCTCGTCGCTCCAATTGTAACGGTCGAGCTTGAAGCCGTGGCCGGTTTCCTGGACGCGCGTGGCGTTGTCGTGGCCGTCCCAGACATAGGGCATGATGATGGCGGGCTTGCCGAAATAGAGACATTCGGTGAAGCTGTTGTTGCCGCCGTGATGGATCACCGCGTCAACCTTGGGGATCACAGAAGGCTGCGGATACCACTTGTCGATCCGCACATTGGCGGGAATGTCGGCGTACTGATCCATATAGTCGCCAACATTGACCAGCGCGCGCACCGGCATCTTTCCGATGGCCGCAATCAGCCGCTTGAGCAAGTCGACATCGCCTGACCCAAGCGATCCGAAGCTCACATAGAGCAGCGGCTTGTCGTTGTTAGCCCTGAACGTGGGCACCTTGTAGGATGCATCCTTGCGCACGCAGCCTTCGAGATACTGGAACTGCTTCGGCGAGAGCTTGTGCTTGCGCTTGAACTTCACGGCACTCGGATAGAGCAGGATGTTCATGTGCGGGCTCGCTTCGAAGAATTGTCCCAACGGATATTTCCTCTCGCCCACCGATCTCAGGAACGCATTGAAATTGTCATGAATCGGCTTGATGGTTTCGTTGAAGCGTTTGCGGTAGGCGGCAAAGCCCTTCTTGTCTTTCTCACCGCAGCCCGAGAGATGCGGCGGAATTGCGGGATCCTCGATTTCGTTCTCCGAGCACGAGATGATGCGCACCCAGGGTTTCTTGTTCTGCTTCGCGTAGCGCTTGATCGCCGGAAACAGGATCACATTGTCGACGCACACCACATCGGGCGTCACCTTTTCGAGAACTCCGGGCAAATCCTTCTCCGCCCATTTCGCGGTCTCGACGATCATCTCCCAGCAGCCCTTCACATAATTGTCGATCTGATCGTAAGGGCTCTTGCGGAAATTGGGGATGTGTCCGTTGATGAAGTCGACCCAGAACTTCGCCATCTCCTCGGGCGGCAGCGGTTCCGACAAATTCACCGGATGGGCCTCGAAGCCATAACCCTTGTAGACATCGAGGAAACCGGGATCGGAGAGGAACACCACCTTGTGCCCCAGCTTTTCCAGCGCCTGCCCAATGCCGACCGAGTTCAGCGCCGGGCCGAAAGCTGCTTCGGGGAAGAGCGCCACCACCTTCTTTTTCGCGGACTTCTTCTTGACTGCTTTCCTGGCCATCCCTGTCTCCTTTTTCGTCTTGATAGCAAATGAAAGGAGCGCAGTACAATTGACCTCCTCCCCCCAACGCGAAGCGTTCGGGAGAGGAGGCGCGTAGCGCCGGAGGGGGCAACCGCTTGACGGG
>JAAURV010000075.1 GCA_012032065.1 Hyphomicrobiales bacterium | reverse complement strand
CAAGAAAGTTGCGCCGCCACGGATGAGCGCCAGGGCGTTCCCGCTCGGCAAGGCGGGATTGCTTCAGGCCTATCGCACCATGCGGACGATCCGCGAGTTCGAGGAGCGGCTGCATGCTGAATTCGCCAAGGGCGAGATTCCGGGCTTCGTGCATCTCTATGCCGGTGAAGAAGCGGCGGGCACGGCCATCATGATGCATCTCGAGGACAAGGATCGCATCGCCTCCACCCACCGCGGCCATGGGCACTGCATCGCCAAGGGCGTCGACGTGCGCGGCATGATGGCGGAAATCTTCGGCAAGGCTGCAGGCCTGTGCAAGGGCAAGGGCGGCTCCATGCATATCGCCGATCTCTCCAAGGGCATGATGGGCGCGAACGGCATTCTTGGCGCGGGTGCGCCACTGATTTGCGGCGCGGCGCTGGCGGCGAAGTATCGCGGCGATGGCGCGGTTGGCATTTCCTTCGTGGGCGATGGCGCTTCGAATCAGGGCACATTCCTCGAGAGTTTGAATCTCGCGGCGGTGTGGAATCTGCCCGCGATCTTCGTGGTCGAGAACAATGGCTACGCGGAATCGACATCGCGCGACTATGCGGTGGCGGTCGACTCCTATGTGGATCGCGCGGCGGGCTTCGGGCTTCCTGGAGTGACGGTCGATGGCACGGATTTCTTCGCCGTCTACGAAGCGGCGGGCGAAATCATCAAGCGCGCTCGCGAAGGCGGAGGACCGGCGCTGCTCGAGTGCAAGATGGTGCGTTTCTTTGGGCACTTCGAAGGCGACCAGCAACTTTATCGCGGCAATGGCGAGCTTGACGACATCCGCGCCAACAAGGATTGCATCAAGATTTTCACCGAGCGCGTCATCGAGGCGGGCTCGGTTTCGCGGGACGAACTCGAGGCCATCGACAAGGATGCGGTGTCGCTCGTCGAAGAAGCGGTGGCGTTCGCGAAGTCGACGCCTTCGCCGACGATCGCCGACCTAACCACCGATGTTTATGTGAAATACTGAGCGGGAGAACAGCGATGGCACGCAATATCAGCATGCGTCAGGCGATCAACGAGGCGCTCGATCAGGAAATGGCCCGCGATTCGTCCGTGTTTCTCATGGGCGAGGACATCGCCGGAGGGGCGGGCGGCGAGGGCGAAATGGATGCCTGGGGAGGGCCGCTTGGCGTTACCAAGGGGCTCTATCACAAGCATCCGGGGCGCGTGCTCGACACGCCGCTCTCGGAATCGGCCTTCATCGGCGCGGCCATCGGGGCTGCTGCTTGCGGCATGCGGCCTGTCGCGGAACTCATGTTCCTCGATTTCATGGGCGTGTGCTTCGACCAGATCTACAATCAGGCCGCCAAGTTCAAATACATGTTCGGCGGCAAGGCGGAGACACCAGTCGTCATCCGCGCCATGGTGGGCGCGGGCTTCCGTGCCGCGGCCCAGCACTCGCAAATGCTGACGCCATTGTTCACGCATATTCCGGGGCTGAAGGTAGTGTGCCCATCGAATGCTTACGATGCCAAGGGACTCTTGATTCAGTCGATCCGCGACAACGATCCAGTGATCTTCTGCGAGCACAAGGTGCTCTATCCGCATGAGAGCGATGTGCCGGCGGAATCCTATGCGATCCCGTTCGGCGAGGCGAATGTGACGCGTGAGGGCAGGGATGTTTCCATCGTGACCTATGGCATGATGGTTCACCGGGCGATGGATGCCGCCGCCGATCTCGCGAAGAGTGGCGTTGAGGCAGAGATTATCGATTTGCGTACGCTGTCGCCCATCGACATGGATACGGTGTTCGACTCGGTCGAACGCACGGGACGGCTGGTCTGCGTCGACGAAGCCAATCCGCGCTGCTCGATCGCATCGGATGTTTCCGCGGCGGTGAGCCAGGAGTGCTTCAAGGCGTTGAAAGCAGCGCCGCGACTTGTCACGGCGCCGCATACGCCGGTGCCGTTTTCGCCAGCACTGGAAGACCTCTACATTCCCTCGGCGGCGCAAATCGCTTCGGCGGTGCAGAAGACAATGGCCAACTGATGAGGCGAGCATCATGAGCGATCCCCGCATCAAACCCGTCGTCATGCCCAAATGGGGCCTTTCCATGAAGGAGGGCAAGGTGACGTCGTGGCTCGTGGAAGACGGCAAGACCATCAATGTGGGCGACCAGATTCTCGAGATCGAGACGGATAAGATCGCGGGTGCGCTCGAAGCGCAGGATGGCGGAATCCTGCGGCGGCGCGTGGGCGTGCCGGATGCGACCTATTCAGTGAAGGCGCTGATCGGCGTCATCGCGCCACCCGAGGTGAGCGATGCGGAGGTTGACGCCTATGTTGCTGCCTATGTGACGCCGCCGCCCGACGAGGGCGACGAGGAGAGCGGGCCGAGTTACGAGTGGGCTGATGTTGGCGCGGGCAAAATCCGCTATGCCAAACGCGGCGACAAGGGCGATCCGCTGATCCTGATTCATGGCTTCGGCGGCGATCTCGACAACTGGCTGTTCAACATCGACGCGCTTGGCGAGGTGGCGACCGTCTACGCGCTCGATTTGCCGGGGCATGGACAATCTTCAAAGACGATGGCGAAGCCTTCGTTGAAGTCGATGACCTCGGCGCTGGCCGAGTTCATGGATGCGGCGGGCATCGCTTCCGCGCATCTCGTGGGACATTCGATGGGCGGCGCGATTGCGATGCAAATGGCGATCGATCATCCGTCGCGAGTCAAGACGATGACGTTGATCAACTCAGGCGGCCTTGGCGAAGAGATCGGTTCGTATGTGAAAGACTATGTGGCCGCGGAAGGCCGCCGCGATCTGAAGCCGGTGCTTGAAACTTTGTTTGCCGACAAGAGCCTGGTGAGCCGCCAGCTTGTCGACGATGTGCTGAAATACAAGCGGCTCGATGGGGTGCAGCCGTTCCTGTCGTCGCTTGCAGAGACCATCTTCGGCGGAGGCAGGCAGAAGGACGCGCCCGGCAAGGCGCTCGGCGGCGCTGCTTCGAAAGCGCTGGTCATCTGGGGCGCGGGTGATGAGGTAATTCCTCCGGCGCACGCTCAGAATTTGCCGGGCGCGAAAGTGCACGTGATCGAGGGCGCCGGCCACATGGTGTTCATGGAGAAAGCGTCCGAGGTGAACGCGCTCATCAAGAGTCACATCGCGGGTTAGCCGCGCACCAGCGGCCTTGTCATGCAGGTGGGGCCGCCTTCGCCTTTGCGGCAGATTTCAGCGCCGGAAAAGGTTTCGACCTTGATGCCGGCGGCGCGCATGCGGCGCTCGGTTTCGAGATTGCCTTCGACGAGGGTGACGTGGCGCGGACCCAGGGCCAGAACATTGCAGCCCATGGCCGGGAATTCGTCCTCGGGCACATGCACGAAAGCGAAGCCGCGCGATTCGAGGAACTCGACCAAGCGCACCGGCATCAGCGGCAGATAGACGACAGCGAGATCGCGATCGACCGGCGACAGGAACGACATCAGATGGAAGACGTCGGCGCGGCCCTTGTAGTGCGGCATGTCGAACCAGAGAACTTCGACATCCGAACCGGCCAGCGTCTGGAGTTGTTTCACGCCCTCGAGATTGGTGCGGTAGCCGATCCCGGCGAGCAGCGTGTTGCGGTCGATCCAGACAAGATCGCCGCCTTCGATCAATCCGGGCGGCGCGATGTCGCCAGCAATCGGCAAGCCGAGCTTTTCGAGAAACGCGCCATTGACTTGCGCCTCGGCGCGGCGCGCGGGCTTCCCCATCCACGGGCGCACGAGGCCGCGCGGCGTGACGACCAGGGCGTCATGAGCGTAGAGCGAATCGAGCGTCAGATCGTCATTGCACGGAAGATAAATCGTTTCCGCACCTGCGCGGTTGAGTATGTCCTCGAAAGCGGCGTACTCGGCTTGCGCTTCAACAAACTTCGGCGCGGAATGATAGTTGAGCGGCTTCCATTCCGCTGCGATCTTGGCCTCGCTCACCATGGCTTCCGCCGGACGGCGCACGGCCACTTTGCGCAAGGGCCCCCACATGTTGAAGCTGCCGAAGTCGAAACTCATCCGCTCCTGATCCTGAAGATGAAGATGCCGCCGTCCTGCTCATGAGAAACAAGCTCGTGGCCTGCTTCGACGCAGAAGTGGGGCATGTCTATTGCAGACATGGGATCGCTGGCAATGACCTTTAGCACCTGTCCTTGCGGCATGGAGAGCAGGCGTTTCCTCGCCTTCAGCACAGGCAGGGGACAAAGGAGCCCTGAAACGTCCAGTTCTTCTTCGGAATCGCGTTTGGTCATGCTTCGGCTATAAGGCGGCAAAGGCAATCACCCCGGGAGTTACACGGTGTCGGAACTCTTGTCCAAAGCGGGAATTTTTGAGCAGGCATGAAGACGCTGGCCGTCATTGTCGCAGGTGGTGCTGCGTTGCGGTTGGGCGGCGAAATCAAGGCGTTTCTCGACATTGGCGGGCGCAGCATTCTGGATCGCGAAGCGGAAGTGCTGCGCGGTATTGCCGATGAGGTTGTGATCAATGCGAATGAGGGACGGGGCGCATTTGAAGCGGCGGGTTTCGAAGTCATCGAAGATGAGCTCAAAACCGTGCGCACACCGCTGGCCGGGCTGCATCGCAGCTTGATGCATGCGCAAGACAAGGGTTTCGATGCGGTGCTGACCGTGCCTTCCGACACGCCATTTCTTCCGGACGATCTAGGCGAGCGGCTGAAACAGGCATGGAAGGCCCACGCGGCTGTGGCTGAGTCCGGAGATCAAATCCATTTTCTTACGGGACTATGGGCAAGCAGTTTGCTCGAAGCGCTGGATCGAGCGATCGATCGCGATGGATTGTTCCGCGTGCAGGACTGGGTGAGGCTTGCGGGCGCGGCGGTAGTCACTTGGCCGGATCGGCCCTACGATCCCTTTCTCAACATTAATACGCCGGACGATCTAACGGAGGCGCGGCGAATCGCGGCGGAGTTCGGGTTATGAAAGTCATTGGAGTCGCGGGATTCAAGAATGCGGGGAAGACGACGCTTGTCGAAAAGCTCGTGGCGGTTCTCACGTCGCGCGGGCATCGGATTTCGACGGTCAAGCATGCGCATCATTCCTTCGACATCGATCACGAGGGGCGCGACAGTTTCCGGCATCGCCAGGCGGGAGCAAGTGAAGTTGCCGTCGTATCCGCTTCGCGCTGGGCGATCATTCATGAGGCGAGGGGAGATGCGGAGCCGTCGCTCGACGATGTGCTGGCGAAGCTTGGGCCTTGCGATCTGGTAATCGTCGAGGGTTACAAGCGCGACAATCACGACAAGATCGAAGTGCGCAATTTGACGCTCGATCATCCGAAATTGGCGGGTGACGACCCGACTGTCGTTGCCATTGCTGCGAACGGTGCGGTTGCGAATGCGCCGGTTCCGGTGTTCGATCGCGACGATGTGACAGCGCTTGCCGATTTCATCGAGAAGCATAAGAGACTCGCATGAAACCTGAATGCATGGTCCGCTTCTGGCACGAAGCCGGAGAAGAGCGCTGGTTCACAAAGAACGCGGCATTTGACGGGGCGCTTGCGGTTCGCTTCGGCGCGGCGCTGAAAGAGGCGCGGCTCGGACACTACGATCACTGGGGCGATACACCGCAAGGCGCGCTCGGCCTCGTGCTGTTGCTCGATCAGGTGTCGCGCAACATTCATCGCGGCTCGCCGCTCGCCTTTGCCGCCGATGCCAAGTCGCTGTCGCTGGCGCGTCAGTGGATCGGCAAGGGCTATCACCAGAATCTGCCGCCGCCCAGGGCGCGCTGGCTCCTGATGCCATTCGAGCATGCGGAAGACCTCGATGCGCAGCATCGTTGTGTCGCGCTTTTCGGCACGATGGGTCTTTACGACATGGCCCATTGGGCCAAGCTGCATCTCGACATCATCGCGAAGTTCGGACGCTTCCCGCATCGCAATGCGGTGCTGGGGCGGAAGTCGACACCTGAGGAGATTGCGTTTCTGAGATCGGGCGGGTTTGCGGGGTGAGACGTGCCGGCCCCCAAGATGCAGCCGCCATTCGCGATCTGACGCGGAAGGTTTATGCCAAGTGGACACCGTTCATCGGGCGCGAGCCCAAGCCGATGACGGCCGACTACGATAAGGCTGTCCGCGGTCACTGGATTGACCTGATCGAGGAAGGCGGCGAGCTTGTTGCCCTCATCGAGATGATCCCGGCGGGCGATCATCTGATTGTTGAGAATCTCGCGGTCGCTGAGAGCGCTCAGGGGAAGGGCTTCGGCGCGCGGCTTCTCGCGCATGCCGAGCAGGTGGCGAGGGAGGCCGGATTCGAGGAAGTGAGGCTTTACACCAACGCGGCATTTGCCGGGAATGTCGCCTACTATTTCCGCCGGGGTTACCGCGAAACCGCGCGAACGGCGCTGCCGGACGGCGGCGCCACGGTTCATTTCGCCAAGGCCGTGTCGTAATCCCGCCGCCCAAAGTCGCTCCCCCTCACATGCGGTGAAATCTGCTAACTATGGTGGCGCGAAACGAAAGTCCTGAGGGGAAAACCATGAAGAGCCATGCCCGTGCCGTTATCATCGGCGGAGGTGTTGTCGGCGTATCGACGCTTTATCACCTCGCCAAGAAGGGCTGGAGCGAAGTGGTGCTGATCGAGCGCAAGGAACTGACGTCCGGCTCGACTTGGCATGCGGCGGGGCTTCTGCCGCTGTTCAATCTCTCCTATTCGGTCGGGCAGATTCATAAGTACTCGGTAAAGCTTTACGGGGAGTTGGAATCCGAGACGGGGCAGAATGTCGGCTTCAAGACGTGCTCCAACATCCGGCTTGCGCGCACCAAGGACCGTTGGGACGAGTTCATGTATTACGCGGGCGTGGCCGAGACGATTGGTGTCAAGGTCAACATGCTTACGCCGGCGCAACTGAAGGAGGTCTGGCCGCTTTGCGAAACCGGCGGGCTGCTCGGCGCCATCCAGCATCCCGATGACGGTTACATTCAACCGGCCGATCTGACGCAGGCGCTGGCGAAGGGTGCGCGCGCACGCGGTGCTGAAATCTATCGCAACACTGTCGTTACCGGCATCGATCAGAAGCCGATTGGCGAGTGGGTGGTGAAGACGGACAAGGGCGAGATCGCTTGCGAGCACGTGATTTCTTGCTCCGGCAACTTTGCGCGCAAGACCGGCGCGATGGTTGGACTCGATATTCCGGTGATTCCGGTCGAGCACCAATACATCGTCACCGAGCCGCATCCGCTGATCAAGGAGCGGCAGGCGAAGGGGCTTCCTGAAATGGGCGTGCTGCGCGAGGCGGATTCCTCCTGGTACATGCGTGAGGAAAATGGCGGGCTGCTGCTCGGGCCTTACGAGCATGGGGCGCCATGCTGCTACATGGATGGGCCTTCGGATGCGAGCGAGTACGAACTCTTCCAGGAAGATCTGGACCGGCTCGCGCCGCATATCGAAACCGCGATCACCCGTGTACCTGCGTTTGGCGAAGTGGGGATCAAGAAGGTCTATAACGGCGCGATTGCATACACACCCGATGGCTCGCCGATCATTGGTCCTGCGTGGGACAAGAAGAATTTCTGGCTCAATGAAGGTCACTCGTTTGGTGTCACGGCCGCGGGCGGCGCCGGCTGGCAATTGGCGGAGTGGATCGTCGATGGCGAGCCGACGATCGACATGATGGGCGTCGATCCGCGCCGCTTCGGGCCTTACGCGACGCGCGGCTACCTCAAGACCAAGAACGAAGAAGCTTATGCAAATGTGTTCACGCCGCATTATCCCGATGAGGAGCGCGTGGCAGCACGGCCGTTGAAGCGCACGCCGTGCTACGAGCGCATGAAGGATTTGGGCGCGGTGTTCGGCTCGGTTTACGGCTGGGAGCGGCCGGGCTGGTTCGCGCCCAAGGGATACGGGCTTTCGAAGAAGGAACTCGCGAGCCCCGATGTGCTCACCAGTCACAATCATGCGGCGCCCGATGCGGATGGCAAGATCAAGGAAAAGTGGTCGTTCCGGCGCTCGAATTATTTCAAGTTCATCGGCGAGGAATGCCGGAACGTGATGGAGAATGTCGCTCTCCAGGACATGTCGGCCTTCGCCAAGTGTTTCATCACCGGCCCTGGCGCTGAAGCATGGCTCGATGGGCTTCTCGCCAACAAGCTGCCGAAGAAGGTGGGCCGTTTGGCGCTCTGTCATATGCTAACGCCGCGCGGCGGCGTGCGCGCGGAGTTCACGGTCTTCAAAGTCGCCGAAGGCCGCTACTATCTGGTTTCCGCCGGTGCTTTCGAACGGCATGACCATGACTATCTGAGGAAAGCGTTGCCCGGCGACGGCAGCGTGCAGATGCAAGCGGTCACCACGCAACTCGGCGTGCTCGTGCTCGCCGGCCCCAACAGCCGCAAGGTTTTGCAGAAGCTCACCGATGCAGATCTTTCGAACGCGGCGTTCCCCTGGCTTTCGGGAAAACAGATCAGCGTCGGCACGACGACTGCCTGGGCCAAGCGTGTGAATTTCGTGGGCGAACTTGGCTGGGAGTTTCACCACCCGATCGAACAGCAAGTAGCGCTGTTCGATCATCTGATGGAGGCAGGCAAGGAATTCGGCATCAAGCCTTACGGTATCAAGGCGATGTCGTCGCTGTCGGTTGAGAAGAGCTACCGATTGATCCCGCGCGAGCTTTCGATTGAGTATTCGGCCTATGAGTCGGGCCTCGACCGGTTTGTGCATCCCAACAAGGGCCAGTTCGTTGGCCGCGACGCGCTGGTCGCAGGCCGCGAGAAGGGCATCAACTGGAATTTCGTCACGCTGGAAGTCCACGGTGTCACGGACAAGGATTCCGACGCCCGCGGCTCCGAGCCGATTTACGCCAAGGGCAAGCTTGTGGGCCGCGCCACCAACGGCGCTTATGGCTGGCGCGTGGGCAAATCGCTGGCGCTTGCCATGGTTAAGCCGGAACACGCGGCCATCGGCACGGAACTTGAGATCAAGATTTTGGGCCAGATGTTCGAAGCGACGGTCATTCCGGAGAGTCCTTACGATCCTGACAACAAGGCGCTTCGCGCGTAGTATCAACTCCGCATGAGCGGGGCGGCGAATCAGAGTTATGCGAAGGGGATCACCTTCGTATTATTGGCAACGCTGGGCTGGAGCCTTTCCGGCCTGTTCGTGCGGTTGATGCCGGAGCTATCCGGCTGGCAGCTCAACACCTGGCGCGGTTATTGGACGGCGGTTTCGATCTTCATCTATCTGATCCTGGTCTACGGGCGGGACACCATGGACGTGTTCCGGCGCGTGCCTTTGGCCGCACTCGCCTTCTCCGCCGGTTTCTTCGCTTTCGGCTCCACCATGTATGTGACCTCGCTGACGCTGGTGAGCACCGCGGTAATCTCTGTGATCGGCGCGTCGTCGCCGCTGTTCACGGGAGTCCTGAGCCCATGGGTGACGGGCGAACGCCCCGGCATCGCGGCGTGGATTGCGGCACTGATGGCGATTGGCGGGGTGGGCATCATCGCGAATGACGAACTCGAGGTGGGCAATGCAATTGGCATGCTTGTGTGTCTCCTGGTACCGTTGAGTTTCGCGGCACAAACGCTGGTTCTCAGACGTTACCGGAGTATCGACATGATCCCGGCAATCGCTGTGGGCGGGTTGCTGTCGTTTGTTTGCGCGGGAATGATTGGGTTTCTGTTTCATCCCGGTGGCGGGTATGCTGTGGAACTCCGCCACGTGGCGATGCTGGCGCTGATGGGACTCGTTCAACTCGCCATTCCGCTCATCTGGTATGCCAAGGGTGCGAAGTCGGTGCCGGCGATCACGCTGTCGCTCGTCGTCATGCTTGACGCCGTGCTCAATCCCTTCTGGCCGTGGCTCGTGGTTGGCGAAACTCCGGAAGCGGCGGCGTTCTGGGGCGGCGGCGTGATCATCAGCGCCGTGCTGATCAGTATCTTCGGCGAAAGATGGATGAAGACCGCGATGCGGTAGGCGTTACTTCAGCTTGGCAATCCGCTTTTCGAAAGCCTCAACCACCAGAGCCGACTTTCCTGATCTTACCACCTTGATGCCTTCGGCTTCGAGGCGCTTGCGATGTTCGGCCAAGCCACCCGGCATCTTTTCGTTGAGCTTGCCATCCGACTTGATGACCCGCCACCATGGCGTTACGCGCTTTGCACCCATCATCTCCATTTCGGCTGCGGCCTTGGCGGCGATGCCGAGGAAGATCCCTGTCGTCACAGGACAGGTGATGGTTGTCCTGTGGCGTTTCGCCAAGACGTCGCGCAATGTGTTAACTGTCGCGATCCCGCCCTTGGGAATGGTCGCGACAAGCTCATCGATCTCGGCCGGAGTCGAGATCACCATACTGGCGCCGGGCGGCCCCCAATGGGCCACGCGCTCGGGCAGGGTATGCACGATCTGAGCCTTCTGGGGCTTGCGTAGTTTCTCGATTGCTGACATGGCCATAGTTCATCTCCGCTGTCGCCGCACTGTCCCGCAGTACCGTGACAGTTATTGTCAGCAGGACGAGCCATGTCAAAAACCACGGCAACCCTGATCGGCTTCACCGCCGTTCTGATGTGGGGCGTGCTTGCATTTTTCTCAAAGCTCGCGGGCGACATTCCGCCACTTCAGCTCACCGGCATGAGTTTTCTAATCGGCGGGCTTGCGGGCGTAGCCAGTTGGCCGTTTCGCCCAGGTGCGGCGCGCGTATTGCTGCAGCATTCGCCTGTCGTGTGGGTCCACAACGTGGCAGGCCTCTTCGGCGCGCATTTCCTGTATTTCATGGCGGTGCAGAATGCGCCCATCGTGGAGGTAAGCCTGATCGCCTATCTGTGGCCGCTCTTCATCGTGCTGTTTGCAGGTTTCCTGCCAGGCGAGAAGCTGAGGGCGCATCATCTGGCTGGC
>JAAURV010000074.1 GCA_012032065.1 Hyphomicrobiales bacterium | reverse complement strand
CTATTGACTATAGTTTAGCCAATGCTAAAATTTTCGGGAGATGCTCCTGGGAGCACCCCCTTTTGACCGCGCCGCGCGATCGCGGCTGGGCCTGGCCGCGCTTCCCGGCCAAACGCGCCTTCCCGCAAGCCCCGTTTCGCGCCGTCACCACTTTCACCGTCATTCAGGACATCGCGCAGAACGTCGCCAAGGGCGCCGCCGAAGTCGTCTCGATCACCAAGCCCGGCGCGGAGATTCACGACTATCAGCCAACTCCGCTCGACATCGTGAAGGCTCGGGAGGCGCAACTCATTTTCTGGAACGGCATGAATCTCGAACGCTGGTTCGAGCGTTTTTTCGAGAACCTGAGCGATGTGCCGGGCGTCGTGGTTACGGATGGCGTCGAACCCATGCCGATCCGCGAGGGCGCCTACGAGGGCAAGCCCAACCCGCACGCGTGGATGTCGCCTCGGAATGCGCTGATCTATGTCGAGAACATCCGCAAAGGCCTCTCGCAATACGATCCCGGCAACGCGGAGACTTATGCCCGCAACGCCGCCGCCTATTCCGAACAAATTCGCGCCGTCGAAGCGCCGCTCCGCGAGGCTCTGATGCGATCCCGGAAAATCAGCGCTGGCTCGTCACTTCGGAAGGCGCGTTCAGTTATCTCGCCCGCGACTTTGGCTTGAAGGAAGCCTATCTCTGGCCCATCAATGCGGATGCGCAAGGAACGCCGCAACAGGTGCGTGCCGTGATCGATCTGGTGCGCGCCAACAATATCCCCGTTGTCTTCTCCGAAAGCACGGTGTCGGACAAACCGGCGCGGCAAGTGGCGCAGGAAACCGGCGCGCGTTACGGCGGCGTGCTCTATGTCGACTCCCTCTCCGAGTCCGATGGGCCGGTACCAACTTATCTCAAGCTGCTCGAAGTGACGGCCGGAACTATCGCCAAGGGATTCACAAGTTAGACCATGCTGAAAACGCTGCCTTTGGCGGAAACCACTCCGGCCTCCATCGAGGTGCGCGGCGCAACCGTCGCCTATCCCAATGGCAATCGCGCGCTTGAGAACGTGAACTTCACGCTGGGCCCAGGAACGATCTGCGGCCTCGTCGGCGTCAACGGCTCGGGAAAATCCACGCTCTTCAAAACCATCATGGGTTTCTTGAAACCTGCCACCGGCGAGGTTCGCATCAACGGCCTCCCCGTTCATGATGCGTTGCGCCGGAACATCGTGGCCTATGTGCCGCAATCTGAGGAGTCGACTGGAATTATCCCGTGCTGGTCGAAGATGTCGTGACCATGGGCCGTTACGGCCACATGGGGTTCCTGCGCATTCCATCGCGTCTCGACGGCGAGAAAGTGGATATTGCGCTCGAAAAAACCGGCATGACCGCCTTCCGCAAACGCCAGATTGGCGAGCTTTCCGGCGGCCAGAAGAAACGCGTATTCCTTGCCCGCGCCCTTGCCCAGGAAGGCCGCATCATTCTGCTCGACGAACCGTTCACCGGCGTCGATGTCAAGACCGAAACCGCCATCGTGGCGCTCTTGAAGGAGCTCCGCGATCAAGGTCACCTGATGCTCGTTTCAACCCACAATCTCGGCAGCGTTCCCGACTTCTGCGATCAGGTGGTGCTGATCAACCGCACGGTCCTCGCGGCGGGTCCCACCGCGGAGACCTTCACCCAAGCCAATCTCGAACGCGCCTTCGGTGGCGTCCTCCGTCACTTCCGCCTCGAAGGCACCAGTCTGCACGATGACGACGACCGCCGCGGCGTGACGGTGCTGACCGACGACGAGCGCCCGTGGTGTTTTATGGCGAACCGGATGCCGGCAAGAAGCCAGTGAAGCGCAAACCGCGAAAGGCGGACGTTTCATGAGCGAGCTGCTGGTCCCCTTCGAATACGGCTACATGGTGAAAGCCATATGGGTGTCGGCGCTGATCGGCTGCGTGTGCGCCTTTCTGTCCTCCTATCTCATGCTCAAAGGCTGGTCGCTGATGGGCGATGCGCTGGCTCACTCGGTGGTGCCTGGCGTCGCGGCGGCGTACTTGATGAAACTTCCCTATGCCGCGGGCGCATTCGCGGCGGGACTTCTCGCAGCGGGCGGCATGGCGCTGGTGCGCAACGTCACAAGTCTGCGGGAAGATGCGGTGATCGGCGTCGTGTTCACGGCATTCTTCGCCGCGGGACTGTTCATTGCGTCGGTCAATCCGATCTCGGTCAACATCCAGACCATCGTGCTCGGCAATATCCTCGGCATCGCCGACGAGGACGCCATTCAAGTCGCCATCATCGGAGCGATTTCGCTTTTCATTCTCGGCATCAAATGGAAAGACCTGATGCTGGTCTTCTTCGACGAGAACCACGCCCGTGCCGTGGGGCTGCGGCCAACGCGGCTCAAGATCTTGTTCTTCACGCTGCTCGCGGCCTGCACGGTGGCGGCGCTGCAAACCGTGGGCGCGTGCCTGGTGATCGCCATGGTGGTGACGCCAGGAGCGACCGCCTATCTTCTGACCGATCGCTTTCACCGCCTGATCCTCATCAGCATCGCCATCGGAACGCTGACCGGCGCCATCGGCGCATATTTGAGCTTCTTCATCGATGGCGCGACCGGCGGCGTCATCGTCGTGCTGCAAACCCTCGTGTTCCTCGCCGCATTTGTGTTCGCTCCAAAACACGGCCTCATCGCCTCGCGCCGCGCCGCTCTGCAGCCCCGCGAGGAAACGCCATGACTTGGCTCAATCAGTTGCTGGTGTTGCCGCTCTCGTTTCCCTTTATGCAGCGCGCGCTGTTCGTCGCCGTCGTCATCGCCATCTGCTGCGCCGTGATGTCGTGCTTTCTCATCCTGCGCGGCTGGTCGCTGATGGGCGATGCGATATCGCATGCGGTGCTTCCCGGCATCGTGCTCGCGGCCGCGGCCGGATTGCCGCTGGCGATTGGCGCATTCCTTGCGGCACTCATCTGCGCCACCGGTTCCGGCTGGCTCAACGCCAACAGCCGGGTCAAGAGCGACACGGTACTGGGCATCGTTTTTTCCGGCATGTTTGCGCTGGGCCTCGTGCTCTTCACCATGATCGACAGCGACCAGCATCTGCTGCACATCCTCTTCGGCAATGTGCTGGGCGTACAGACGAGCGACGTCGTGGAGGTCGTGATCTTCGGCGGCGGATGCCTCGTCTTCGTTCTCCTCCGCCGCCGCGATCTTCTGCTCGCATCCTTCGATCCGGCGCATGCAAAAGCCATCGGCTTGCCGGTCGCATTTCTGCACTATGGAATGCTGGTGGCGCTGGCGCTGACAATCGTTGTTTCAATCAAGGCCGTTGGTGTTATCCTCGTTGTCGCCATGCTGATCGCTCCCGGCGCCATTGGGTTTCTGATGACATCGCGCTTCGATGCCATGCTTCTGATCTCCGTGGCCTCCGCGGTCATATCCGCCGCCGCCGGGACTATCGGAAGCTTCCATCTCGACGCCGCGACCGGCGCCTGCATTGTCCTCGCGCAAGCAGCGCTCTTCGTCGCGGCACTTCTGTTTGCGCCGCGCAAAGGTCTGCTCGCCACCCGCCAGGCAACGGCGTGACATGGCGAAGACTGTCACGCTCCCAAACGGAACGAAACTCCCCGCCCTTGGCCTCGGCACATGGCACATGGGCGAACGCGGCGGCGGCGCCGAAGCGGCGGCTTTGCGCACAGGCATCGAACTCGGCCTTCGGGTGATCGACACCGCCGAAATGTATGCCGATGGCGGCGCGGAAGAAGTTGTCGCGGATGCGATGGCAGGTCTTCGAGAGCGCGTCTATCTCGTCAGCAAAGTTCTTCCACACAATGCTTCGCATCACGGCACGATCGCCGCCTGCGAAAGGAGTCTGAAGCGGCTCAAGACGGATCGCATCGATCTCTATCTTCTTCATTGGCGCGGCTCCGTCCGCCTTTCCGAATCTGTGGAAGCTTTCGAACAGCTCAAGGCAGCGGGCAAGATCGTCCGTTGGGGTGTCAGCAATTTCGACAAGGACGACATGCAGGAGTTGCATCGCTTGGCCAATGGCAAGCACTGCATCGCAAACCAGGTGCTCTACCACGCCGGTTCGCGCGGTATCGAGTTCGATCTGCTGCCATATCATCAACAGCACGGATTACTGACGATGGCCTATTGCCCATTGGGCCAGGCCGCCCTGCTCAGCCACCCGCTATTGGCAAAGATTGCCTCCAAGCATAAAGCCGCCACTTCCGCTGTTGCGCTGGCTTGGCTCATGACAAAGCAAGGCGTGCTGCCCATTCCGAAGTCCGCCCAGCCGGACCGGGTCCGCGACTTCGTCAAGGCATTGGACTTCGAACTCGACGCGGAAGACATAGCGCTGATCGACAAGGAGTTCCCGCCGCCCCGCCGAAAGACGCCGCTGGATATCGTCTGACCCGCCCTTGCCTCGCGCTTGAGACTCCCTTAATCGCCCGCCATGCAGGACCGCATTCTGATCGTCGACTTCGGCTCGCAAGTCACCCAGCTCATTGCAAGGCGCATCCGCGAAGCGGGCGTTTATTCGGAAATCGTGCCGTTCCAGTCGGCCGAGAAGGCGCTCGACTGGCCGGGCCTCAAGGGCATCATCCTCTCGGGCGGTCCCGCCTCGGTCCATGAGCATCAAAGCCCCCGCGCGCCAGAGCGCGTGTTCAAGCGCGGGCTGCCGGTGCTCGGCATCTGCTACGGCGAGCAGACCATGTGCGCCCAGTTGGGCGGCAAGGTCGAGCCGTCGGATCACCGCGAGTTCGGCAAGGCCTATGTCGAGGTCAAAGCCGGAAATGCGCTGTTCGATGGCGTGTGGAACACTGGCGAACGCCACCAGGTGTGGATGAGCCACGGCGACCGCGTCACCGCCATCCCGGCCGGCTTCAAGGTGATTGCCACAAGCGACGGCGCACCCTTCGCGGCAATCGCCGACGAACGCCGCCAGTTCTACGCCACGCAATTCCACATGGAAGTCGTGCACACGCCCGATGGCGCGAAACTTCTCAAAAACTTCGCCACCGAAATCTGCGGCTGCCGCGGCGATTGGTCGATGGCGCATTTCCGCACGGAGATGATCCACAAGATCAAGAAGCAGGTGGGCTTCGAACGCGTCATCTGTGGCCTCTCGGGCGGCGTCGACAGTGCCGTGACGGCAGTACTTATTCACGAAGCCATCGGCGAGCAGCTCATTTGCATCTTCGTCGACCATGGACTGATGCGACTCAATGAAGCGCAAGAAGTGGTGCGCATGTTCCGCGATCACTACAACATTCCGCTCATGCATGTGGATGCAAGCGGGATGTTCCTCGATGCGCTCGCCGGCGTCTCCGAACCCGAGCAGAAGCGCAAAATCATCGGCAAGCTCTTCATCGACGTGTTCGAAGCCGAAGCGCACAAGGCAGGCGGCGCGGCATTTCTCGCGCAAGGAACGCTTTATCCCGACGTGATCGAAAGCGTGTCCTTCACCGGCGGCCCGTCCGTCACCATCAAGTCGCATCACAATGTCGGCGGCTTGCCCGAGCGCATGCACATGAAACTCGTCGAACCATTGCGCGAACTCTTCAAGGACGAAGTGCGCGACCTTGGCCGCGAGCTTGGCCTTCCGCCCTCTTTCGTCGGCCGTCACCCCTTCCCCGGCCCCGGCCTTGCCATCCGCATGCCGGGCGGCATCGACAAGGAAGGCCTCGACATCCTGCGCCGCGCCGACGCCATCTATCTCGATCAGATCCGCAAGGCCGGTTTGTACGACGCCATCTGGCAAGCCTTCGCGGTTCTCCTTCCCGTGCGCACCGTGGGCGTCATGGGCGATGGCCGCACTTACGACCGCGTACTGGGCCTTCGCGCAGTCACTTCGACCGATGGCATGACCGCCGAAAGCTACCCCTTCGACCACAGCTTCCTCGCCGAAACCGCCACCCGCATCATCAACGAAGTCAAAGGCGTCTCGCGCGTCGTCTACGACGTGACTTCAAAGCCGCCGGGCACGATCGAGTGGGAATGAGGCAATGGGATACGCGGATGTTTGTCGCGCCAATCTCCGATGTGCGGGGCCATCTGATTAGCCGGGCGTTGAATGTGTGGTAATGTCTCGTCAGAATCTCTTGCCGGGTGGAATGTCCTTCGATGAAATCCAGGCGCCGAAATCCGAACTCCGCTGCCGAGCCGGACAAAGTCCCCAAGTTCTCGCGCAGCCATGCACGTGCCGGTCTTTCGCCGGTGGATTGGCAACGGGCCTTGCGTCGCCAGTTCGGCCGCGACCAGGTATTCGGCCTTGAAAATCTGGGCGGCGAACCATTTTTTTCCGAGTTCCGGGTCAGCAACCCGGTTTCGAATTCGAGCTACCGCGTGGCGATACGCGGCCTGGGGCCGGGCGGCAATTTTTGTTCTTGCCCCGATTATTCGACCAGCGAACTGGGAACCTGCAAGCACATCGAATTCACGCTCGCCAAGCTTCAGAAAAAACGCGGCGCCAAGACGGCGTTCGCGCGCGGCTACCGGCCGGCATTTTCCGAATTGTATCTGCGCAATGATGGCCAGCGCCGGGTGCATTTTCGCGCCGGCGCCGATTTCCCATCTGAGTTAAGCGAGGCGGCGGCCAATTTGTTCGACACTGAACGGAACGGCATGCTGCCGGATGAGCGCCTTGGCGAGCTTGAGCAATTCATGACCATGGCCTCGAAAAGTGGCCATGAGTTGCGTGCCTATGACGACGCGCTCGATTTCATCGCCGGCCGCCGCGACGCGGAACGGCGTGCCGTCATGCTGGAAAGGATGTTTCCGCGCGGCGCCGCCGATCCCGCGATGACAAATTTGCTTAAGGCGCCGCTATATCCTTATCAGGCCGAGGGCGCGCTGTTCGCGGTGCGGGCCGGCCGGGCGCTGATCGGCGACGACATGGGACTGGGCAAGACCATACAGGCAATCGCCGCGACGGAAATACTGGCACGGCATTTCGGCGTCTCGAAAGTGCTGGTGATCTGCCCGACCTCGCTCAAATACCAGTGGCAAAGCGAAATCGCGCGCTTCGCGCGGCAGGGGGAAAATGCGGCGCGGATCATCAACGGCGGACGGGCGCAGCGGCAGAAGGACTACGCGCTGGATGACTTCTGCAAGATCACGAACTACGAGAAACTCAGACCCGATATCGACCTGATCGCGGCTTGGGCGCCGGAACTGGTGATCGTCGATGAAGCGCAACGGGTGAAGAATTGGAACACCATCGCGGCGCGCGCCTTGAAACGCGTCGACAGCCCCTATGCGATCGTGCTTACCGGAACGCCTTTGGAAAACAAACTGGAGGAGCTGATTTCCATTGTCCAGTTTGTCGACCAGCACCGGCTGGGGCCGGTTTGGAAACTTCTGCACGAGCATCAGGTCAGGGACGAAGCAGGCCGAGTCACCGGCTACACCGGACTGGAAAAGATCGGCCAGACGCTGACTCCAGTGATGATCCGCCGCCGCAAATCCGCGGTGCTGCGGCAACTGCCGAGCCGGACCGACCAGAACCTGTTGGTGCCGATGACCGAGATGCAAATGCTTTACCACCAGGAGAATGCCGACGTCGTAGCGAAGATCGTCCAGCGTTGGCGCCGGACCAGGTTCCTGTCGGACAAGGATCAGCGGAGGATGACCTGCGCGCTGCAGAACATGCGCATGTCGTGCAACAGCACCTATCTGCTAGACCAGGAAACCGATCATGGCGTCAAGGCCGACGAGTTGGCGGCGCTGTTCGACGATCTCTTCGCCGAGCCCGAGGCCAAGGCAGTGGTGTTCTCGCAATGGACCCGGACACACGACATCGTCATCCGCAGGCTTGAAGCGCGGGGCCTGGGCTATGTCAGTTTCCACGGCGGCGTGCCATCGGAGAAACGGCCGGCCTTGGTCGAGCGGTTTCGCGGCGATCCCGCCTGCCGAGTGTTCCTGTCCACCGATGCCGGCTCGACAGGCCTCAATCTGCAGCACGCTTCGACGCTGATCAACATGGACCTGCCGTGGAACCCGGCCATTCTCGAACAACGCATCGCGCGCATCCACCGCATGGGCCAAAAACGGCCGGTGCGGATCGTAAATTTCGTGTCCAAGGGCACGATCGAGGAGGGCATGCTTTCGGTGCTGGCATTCAAGCGTTCCCTGTCCGCGGGAATTCTCGACGGCGGCAACGGCGAGATATCGCTCGGCGGCTCGCGGCTCACTCGCTTCATGAAGGACGTGGAAAACGTCACCGGACATATGGGGGAGAGCGAGGCGGTGACGCCGGCCGAAGAGGTGGGAAACATCGTCACGGCCGAAGATGCCAAGTCCGTGGAAGAATCAAGCGAAGCCGCTTTCGAGGCGCTGACGGCGCGGCCACCATCCGAGGTGGCAACCGATCCGTGGCAAACCCTGATGCAGGTAGGCGCGCAATTCGCCGCCGCATTGGCTTCAGCCAACGATCCCAATGCTGCCGCGCATCCTTGGATTGAGCGCGATCCAGCGACCGGCGCGCAAAATCTCAAGATACCGCTGCCGCCGCCCGAAACAGCGAAACAACTTGCCAATGCGCTTTCGGCGCTCGCGGACAGCTTGCGCGAGAGACGAAGGCTTGACGAATGAATGCTTCCGTCGCCGGAAGCACGTTCATCGCACTACTCCGCGCAGCGCGTCGATAGTATCGATACCGGTGAAGTCTTTGTGGTTATCCGTAACCAAAACGCATCCATGCGCCTCGGCCACGGCCGCGATGATCGTGTCGAGTGCGCTACGAGGCTTTCCACGTCATTTCCCCTCCGCCATCAGCAGAGCTTAAACGAAAGCCCCCTTTTCGTCGAATGGCGGCACCCGGCCGGCAAACAGGGCCTGTGGCCCTTCCGGACCGGCGAACCATGCCTCAAGCATTTTGCGCTTTTGACCTGCTGGCTTCTCCGGTACTCCCCGGTGGATTTCAGCAATAGTCAACGATGCAATGAACAAATCTTCGTCCTCTTGCTCGCTCATCCACGCGATGAGAGATTCCGAGGGGATGGGTTTTGCAATGTTGCTAATGATGTTCGTGTCGAGCAGGTAGCGCGTCGGAAGTCGATCTTGCGTCCTGCTTCGCGGGACCGTTTCAAATTGAGACCCGCACCAACAAGCCGGGAGCGACGGAGCGCGGCTACGATATTTCCTTTTTGGGCCGCTGTCCGGAAATGCTTTGAGAGACTGCCGTGCGCAATTGCGTAGCCGCTGGTGAGTCTTCCGCCAGCCGCCGGGCCAAAGAGCGAATGAGATCGCGGTCCGCATCGCGCCCAAGCACCTCAAAACGGGCAAGCCCACGCTAGAGCAACCGGCGGTCATTCGACCGCCGGTAAGTTGCTCTAACAATTTGAATCTGGCGCATAACTGAACGCTCAAGTGATTCCACTTGAGCGCGTTATGCGCTAGACGAGCCGGGAACGGTAATTTCGGATCGCGCGCTTCTGCGGGCTGTCCAAAAATGTACTCCAACTATTTCCAGTAATGTCGCTGGAAATCAAGCGCCAGACAAGGAAGAACTTGTCGGCGCAAATTTGCTGGGCATCACGCCCTCAGCTTCTTCCGGCTCAGCGCCAACTCGATCTCCCGGAGCGCCGACATCGCATGATAGAGGTAACCCTTGAGCGGCCCCCGGTTCGGCTCGGGCACGGCGCTTTCATCTCCCAGCAGGAACGCGCGCAGCGACACGCGCCGCGAGGCAATGGCTTCCGCGGTATCGTCGTCGAGTTCCGGAAACTGCATCGCGTCCTCGGCGAGAGCGCGCTTGCCGCTGGCTGCGGCGACGAACAGGTCGGCGCCGGAATTCAGCTGCAATCCTGAGAGCGGACCGGGAGCGCCCGCTCCGAAGCAGATGACGACCGTGCCGAATCCGGCAGCGCGCGCTTCGCCGATAAAGTCGAGCTCGCTTGCGAACTGGAAGAAGCTTGCCGTCGCACTCGCCGCCAGATCGATCACATAGTCGCGGCCTGGCCCCGCCATGATGGTGTCGAAGATCTTCATGCGGCCCAGCGTCTGGCCGTAGTCCACCGCCGCCGTCCGCCCCGGAAAGTATGGCCGCAGCGCGTGGCCGCTGTCACCTGCATCGATAACGAAGGGATCGTACCCGTCGAGCAAGAGATAGTCGACCAGCACCCGCGCCAGCAACGACTTGCCGCTGCGCGGCCTGACCGAGCAAACGACGAAGATGACCGGCGAACGCCGCATGGCCGTCCTATGGAGTTGGCGGCTGGTTTCGTGCCCAGCCGCGCCAAGCCGCCGCTTAAGCCGCGGCGGCCGCCTTGACCGTCCTGCCGCCCGCCACGAGTTCCTGCAGTAGTTTCACCCGCACCATCTCTTCGTCGATCTCCTCGCACCATTTGCGCGCATAACCGCGCAGCACGAAGGAGAATTTTCGCCGGAGCGCCATCGGCCGCCCGGTTCTCGATGAAGTCGCGGTAGGTGACGCCCGCCACATCGACCTGCTCGTAGGCCATTTCGTTGAGCTTCGGAATGTCGATTTCCTGGGCCTTGTTGATCTGGGCGAAATACTTGCGGTGAGTGACCTGATCCCACTCGAAGAAATTCGTCTCGTTGATGAAGTTCCGCGCCAGCACGTAATGCACGCCCGGGAGATATTTGGCGATCTCGCCAATCTCGTCGAGCGACGCAATCGAAGGCCCAATCACATGGAAGAGTCCCAGGTTAAACGCCCCTCCCCGCACCGCCTCGAGAACGCCAATGCGCTCGAAAATATCGAGCGCATAGGACAGGTTGCCCGCCTTGAGGTCGACCACCGTCACCGGCACATTGGCCGTCTCCAGTGTGTCGAGAACCTTCATCTGATGCGCGACATTCGAGAGATCGATGACCTCCGTGATGCCGGGATAGAAACGCTTGAGACTGCCACGCGGACACTCGGTGTCGAACGCGCGCGTCATGATATTCTTGCGCGCGAAGAAGTCGAGAAGCG
>JAAURV010000073.1 GCA_012032065.1 Hyphomicrobiales bacterium | reverse complement strand
GATATGAACGGCCCATTTGGCGGAGCCGAGGTGCGAGAGCCTCTCCGTGATCGACGCATAGCGCATGATGAAACCTGTCCGAGTTGCGCCGCTTCTAGCGCATAACGCGCTCAAGTGGAATCACTTGAGCGTTCAGTTATGCGCCAGATTCAAATTACTAGAGCAACTTACCGGCGGTCGAATGACCGCCGGTTGCTCTAGCCGAAGTTCGGGGCGAAAACCAAGCCCGTCAGACGATGGTTATCCTTCCATCGGCTTCGATGCGGAGCGATTTCGCTTCCGCAAGGGCGTTGAAGACCATCCGATCGACGGCGATCACTGGGCAGCGCTTGCCGTAAAGCATCTCGGCAACGGCCGCTCCAATCGCGAGATTGATGTCGGGCGAAACCAGAATGATGGCTGCCGGTCCCGTGCCGCGCCGGATCGATTCCGCCAGCGCGCCAGGAGCACTTCCGGAGCCCCTGCTCTCGCGCATCACCGCGATGGCGCCTGCCAGTGTCTTGCCGCGCTGCGGATGGTGAATGTCGATCACTTCCCCTGTCACAGGTTCGAAGCCGCCCCAAAAGCTCAGAGGTTCCGTAAGATGCAGCACCGGCCCGCTCGCCGCTCCCGCATGAAGCACGCGCCCGCGCATCAGTCCGAGCTCCAGAGCTTGGGATCGCGCCACACTTCGCCGCGCACCGCGCTTTCAGCGCATTCCTCCAGGCTGCCGAAGCACACGTCGACCCCGATCATGCCCGGCGCGTACCACGCCCATTTCGCCGCATTGGTCATCACCTTGCCCTTCAATCCGCGAATTCGCGGCGAGTAGTAGGTGCAGATATCGGCGACGATTTCGGCGCCGGACGTCTTCAGGCGGTCGAGCACGCCGCTTGCGGCAATCGATTGGCGAACCGCGCGGCTGGTTGAAACGACAAGCCGCGTCTTGCACTTGCGGTCATCCAGACTCCGCGCGAGAGCTCGAACTCGCTCTCGGAAAATGCGGCGTGCCGAGTGCCACGCAATCGAGCGGGCCATCCGCGGCACTTGTGAGGTCTTGCTGCGCACGCCAAAAATCCGGAAGTTCCAGCACATATTGCTTGGCAAGCTCCGATGCGTCTTCCGGCGACGGCGCTTCCGGAGTCACGGATATGCCATGCCACATCTCGACGCCCCCTGATGCTGCGGCTGCGGAGCTGATCGCTTTCAGCCCATCGCGCGCCACGGTTTTGGGAATGCCGCTGATCGCTGGGCGGAGCCGTCCGGAGATTCTGCCAACGACATGCCCCAGCAGATGCGGAAACAGACTCGATTGCCGCAATCGCTCCGGCAAATCCAGAATTGATATGTGAAGTTCCGCCTTGCGGCCCTTGTCGAGATGCAATCCCGCGTGCGGCGCCTTGCCGATGAGAGCGCAAGCAACATCGAGATAACCGCCGTACTTGTTGGTGCGCGCGCCCAGCACGGAGTTGTAGTACGCGACTGCGTTCGACTCCCCGACCGCGATGTGATCGCCAAAGCCCGGTCCGCCGGGCAATTGATACGGCGCGCATGTCCAGGTTGGCACGGCGCCGAGCTCCGCATAGAGCTGCATCAATTCCCGCGCGCCGCGCACGGTTTCTCCGTTGTCCGATTCCGGCTTGAGTTCCGGCTGTTCCAGACTCACAACGCCATTGTTGCTCCAGGTGGGAACGGCGAAACGGGCTTTGTTGGCTTTCAGAAAGCGCGCGAAATCGAGATGCACCTGGCCGGTGTAAAAACACGAGTCGAGATGCGCGAAGCTGATCGGCGCAAGTTCCTCGGCGCCGAGAATGTCCGCGGCCTTCGCCACGAGCTGCATCGCAAGCTTCATCGCCGGCCCTTCCGCGCCGTCGAGCCTGGCGCGGTCGGCGGCTTCGAGCTGCAATGTCACTCCTTGACCTGCTCGCGCCCCATGCGGTTGAGCGCCTGATAATCGGTCTTGCCGGAGCCGAGCACCGGCAGCTCTTTCATCGCGATGATGTTGCGCGGAATGATAAGTTCTGTCGCGCCCATTTTTTTCATGGCATCCGCTAGTTCCTTGCGATCAAGCCCGGCCCGCGTCGTGAACAGCACCAGTTGCTCGCCCTTCTTCCTGTCAGGCACGGCAACCGCCGCATGATTGTCTTCAGGGTAAGCCGTCTGCACTTTGATCTCGACTGCCGTGAGCGAGACCATTTCGCCCGCGATCTTGGCGAAGCGCTTGGCGCGGCCAAGTATGGTGATGAAACCTTGCTCGTCGATCTTCACGATGTCGCCGGTGTCGTACCAGCCGTCGGGCGGCGGCTCGATGACGCCCGGATTGTCGGCGCGCAAATATCCCAGCATCACGTTGGGTCCCTTCACCGTCAGCCGCCCGCCCTCGGCAATGCCTTCCACCGGTTCGATGCGATACTCGATGCCATCGAACATGCGCCCCACGGTCCCGTACTTCATGTGCATCGGCGTGTTGGCGGCGAGCACCGGCGCGCATTCGGTGGCGCCGTAACCTTCGATGATGCGGATGCCGAAACGCTCCATCCAGATGTCGCGCGTTTCCGGCTTCACGCGTTCGGCGCCCGCCACCACCATGCGCATGGCGAAGAAATCGTAGGGATGCGCGTTCTTGGCATAACCCGTGAGGAACGTGTCCGTGCCGAGAAGAATGGTGGCGTTGGTGTCGTAGCAGAGCTCGGGCACGATCTTGTAGTGCAGCGGCGAAGGATAGAGAAACACCTTGACGCCCGAAAGCACGGGAAGCAGGGTGCCGATGGTGAGCCCAAAGGCATGGAACATCGGCAATGCGTTGAAGATGAGATCGCTGGCCGAGAAGTCGATGCGCGCCGCCACCTGATAGCGGTTTGCTTGCAGATTACCGTGTGAGAGAACGACACCTTTCGGCACGCCTTCGGAGCCCGAGGTGAAAAGAACGACAGCCGCCGAATTGGGATCGCGCGACGCTCCGGCCGAGGAAAGCGCGCGGCCTGGAAACGCGCGGGCGAAGAGGCCATACAGCTTGTCGCCAAGCCCCACGCTTTCGCGCACATCCTCGAGATAAACGATGCGGCACGATTTCTCGAGCACCGCGAGATCGTTCTGCATTTCCGCCGCTTCGATGAATCGCCGCGAGGTAATGATGGTCGTCACCTGCGCCGCCGTGCAGGCCGCCGACATATTGATGGGACCGGTCGAAAATTCAGCATCGCCGGAATCCGGCCATGAACATGAAGGCCGAAGAAGGTGATGAGATTTCCCGCGGCGTTCGGCAGCAAGACGCCCACGGTTTTCTGATTGGGCGTCAGCGCCGCGATCTTGCGCCCAAGAATGAAACTGCCGAGCACGATCCGGTCATAGGTAATCGGGCTCCGGGTCACGTCCTCGACGATCTTGTGCTTGCGGCCGTGTGCCTTGCGCGCATCGAGCAGCGAGTCGAACAGCATTTTGTCCGCCGGGCTCGATCTCAGCATCATGCCGGTCATTACGTCGTAGAGCTTGTCGGCGAGATGATCGCGAAGCTCCGAACCTTTCAGCCCCTCCGGCGTTTCGAATTTCACCGGCGGCAAATAGGTGAGCGTGATCTTGGGGAACCACTTGAGCCGCAGCTTGCCCCGCATCTTCGAGAACTGCGAGAACTGCGCGCCATCGATGCGCACAGGCAGAACCTTGGCGTTCGCCATATGTGCAATCGTCCCCGGCCCTTCATAGACTTTCATCAGCGAACCCGTGATGGTGAGGCGGCCTTCCGGGAAGATTACCACCTTGCGCCCCTTGTCCAGTTCGCGCACCAGGCTTCGAAGCGCCATCGGATTGGTGGGATCGATGGGCAAAAATGTTGAACATGTGAAACGCAGGCTTCACCCACCAGCGCTTCGCCATGAAACTGTTGATGGCGTAGCTCGCGCGCTCGGGAAGAAACGCCGACAAGAGCGGCCCATCGAGCAGCGACTGGTGATTGGCGACGATCACCGCTTTGCGGCCTGCTTCCGCGTAGTTCTCCTGCCCGCGCACTTCGACGCGATAGAAGAGCTTGAAGATCATGCGCGCGAAGTTGGCGACGAGTTCCTGCGGCAGCAGCATGACGGCGTAGATCGCGGCAACCGCGTTTGCCAGGCCCAGAAGGAGGAAGAGGCCTCTCGCCGAAAATCCTATCCCGATCAGCAACGCGGAGAGAATGGTCGCCGCGGTCATGAACACCGCATTGACGATGTTGTTGGCGGCAATGACGCGCGCCCGTCTCGGTGGCGCGGCGCGAGTTTGCGCCAGCGCATAGAGCGGAACCACATAAATGCCGGCAAGAAACGCCACCAAGCCAAGATCAACCAGTACCCGCCAGCCGGAGAAACTTGACAGCATCTCGCCGGCGGTGACCGGGGTTTGGCCCGCGAATGCCGCACTGAACTGCCCGGTGGCGAACCACAGATCGACGATGAAGAGCGTCATCAGAATCGCCGCCAGCGGCACATATTTGACCGAGACTTCGCCCTTCAGAAGCCGGTTGGTGACAATGGAGCCCGCGCCGATCGCGACACTGAACACAGTGATAATGACGTTGGCGACAACCTGGTCGGCGCCCAAATCGCTCTCGGTGTAGAATGGAATCTGCGTGAGAAAGACGACCCCGAGAAACCAGAACCAGGAAATACCGAGGATCGCCTGGAATACATCATAACGTTCGCGCGCCTGCGCCACCACATGCCAGGTTTCGGCGATGATGTTGCGGTTGAGCTTGAGGTCCGGCTGAGGCGGTGGCGCTGCCGGAATCTGCCGCGCCGAAAGGTAAGCGATGATCGCAAGCCCGATCATCACGATCGAAACGCCATAACGGCCGAAGCCCGAGAGAATAAAAAAGCCGCCGAACATCGTGCCAAGCAGCACGGCGAGGAACGTTCCCATCTCGACAAGGCCATTGCCGCCCAGGAGTTCACCCTTCTGCAGATGCTGCGGCAAGATCGAGTACTTGATCGGTCCAAAGAAAGCTGACTGCGTGCCCGTCAGAAAAACGCAAAGCAGTTGCAGCCACACCATGTCGGTAAACAGCGAAACGCTGGCGAGAGCGATGACCGCGATCTCGACCAGTTTGATGCGCTGCGCGAGCCACGCCTTGTCCAGCTTGTCCGCAAGCTGGCCCGCGGTTGCCGAGAACAGAAAGAACGGCAACACCAAGAGACCGGCGGACACGGTATTGAGCAGGCTGCCGTCGAGACCCGTGCGCTTGCCGATGTCGTAGATCAAGATCATCGACAGAGAAAAACGAAATGCATTGTCGTTGAACGCGCCAATGGCTTGCGTGACGAACAGCGGCCAGAAGCGTTGGTAGTGAGCAGCGCAAATTGATTGGCGTGGCTCACGGCGCAAACCTCGTTGGGCGCGTCGCGCCGGCCATGGGATGGTTCACCGTCATGCATCCTTTCCGCGTGATTCCCGCAAATATGTCAGAGCCGAGGCGGATCATGCAAACGCTAATTCCCGGAGAGGTTTTTTGCATGGTGAAAGGACATCATCCGCTGGCCGGAAGACAACGTTACAGGGGTCACGCATCAAACATGGAGGTATGATATGCGTTCTCTTCGCAATTCCCTTTTGGCCGCCGCGGCGGGTGTATCGCTGGCCTTTGCTTCGGCTTCGGCATTTGCCGGCGATATCGTCGACACAGCCGCCGCCAACGGCTCCTTTAAGACTCTCGTCGCCGCCGTGCAGGCCGCGGGCCTTGTCGAAACCTTGAAAGGCCCAGGCCCGTTCACGTGTTCGCGCCCACCGATGAAGCCTTCGCCAAGCTGCCCGCCGGCACGGTCGAAGACCTTCTGAAGCCCGAGAACAAGGAGAAGCTGGCCGCGATCCTGACCTATCACGTTGTTCCGGGAAAAGTGATGGCCGCCGATGTGGCCGGAAAAGAGACCATGGCCAAGTCTGTCCAGGGGTCTGAAATCAAGGTGAACGGCACCGATGGCGTCATGGTCGACGGCGCCAAGGTCGTCACTGCTGACATAGCCGCGGACAATGGCGTGATCCATGTCATCGACACGGTAATCATGCCGAGGATGTAGAAGCCTGCGGCCGATCTGTCGCAGATGGGATCGGCGCGCCTCCCCGCGCCGGTCCAGCTTCCGGTTCAGCGGACCATGCCCGGAGTCATTTCGATGACCGTCGGACCGTCCGCCTTGAGCGCCCTGCCGATCGCTTCGCCGAGCGCTTTCAAGGACATCGGTTTTTCCGCCGCGCATCCGTAAGACTTGGACAGCGCCTGAAAGTCCGGATTGCGAAGCGTCACCGCGTTGGGCTGAATGCCGGACCGCGCCATGTTGTCGTGGATGGCGCCGAGAAGTTCGTTGTTCCACAACAGCACGATCAGCGGCAGCTTGTGCTCGACGGCTGTGCCCAGCTCATTGAGCGTGAATTGCAGCCCATAATCTCCGATCATCACCGCGACCGGGGTGTGACCAACCCCGAACTTCGCGCCAATGCCCGCCGGCAGCGCAAAGCCCAAGGTTCCAAATCCGACCGGATGGAGCCACGTGCGCGGGCGCTGCACCGGAAACACCTCGTTCGCCACATAGGCGATTTGCGTCATGTCGGAACAGACCACCGTTTCCTCGGGCAGCGCCTTGCGGACCGTATCCAGAATCTTGGCGAGCTTTTCGCGCGTCGGATCGGGAATGAGCTTGTGCAGATCGTCCGTCTCGCTTTCGGGAATGCCCCGCCGAGGCCGTCCGCCATGCGGCGTAAGTCCCGCCGCGATTCCTTCCAAAGCCACTTTGGCATCGCCAAGTATGGCGATCTCCGCGGTATGAGGCCTTGCCAGCGAGGTCGGATCGATATCGATGCGGATCAGGTTCTCTTCAATGACAACCGAGTCGTCCCAGAAGTCCGTTTCGGAGAGTTCGGACCCGGCGCAAAGAATAGCATCCGAGCGTTTCAGAAATGCAGGCGCTTCGCTGCGTCCCATCCCGTAGCCGATGCACAAGGGATGATCGGCCCGCACAGCTCCCTTGCCCGCCGTCGTGGTCAGGATCGGCGCCTTCAAAAGCTCCGCGATCTTCACCGCCGCGGCGCCGGCATGCAGCGCGCCGCCGCCGAGAACGATCACCGGCCTCCTTGCTTTCGCGAGTTTGGCGATTGCGGCAGCAATCGATGCGTCCGAAGGGCTCGCAACCGTAGGCAAACTCCGCGCCACCCAGCCTTCGCCCGCTGGTTCCTTCAAGAGATCGAGCGGGATCTCCAAATAAGCGGGCCTTGGCCTTTGGCTCGCGAAGCGCGCAAAAGCCTGAGCTACGCCGTCGCGAATGTCCTTCGGCGTGTATGCACGGGTTGAAAAACTCGTAACCGATGCGGCGGCGGCGCGCTGGTCGATCATCTCGTGCAGCCGGCCCCTTCCCTGCGCAGCGTCCTTGATGTCGAGTGCCGACGAAATCACCAGCATGTTGCTCGAATCCGACCACGCCTGCCCCATCGGCGTGAGGATATTGAGAAGGCCCGGCCCCGTGATGGTGAAGCATACGCCGGGCTTGCCCGTGGCGCGCGCATAACCGTCCGCCATGAATCCCGCGCCCTGTTCGTGCCGCACCAGAATGTGCCTGATCTTCGAACGCGGCAGCGCCCGGTACATCTCGATATTGTGCACGCCGGGAATGCCGAAGATCGTGTCGACGCCATAAGCTTCGAGCAGGGTGACCAGCGCCTCGCCGGCGGTGAGTTCGGGGCGCAACGTCATTCAAGCAGCCTCGGTCCGGGAAGTTGGCGCATGCGCCGCATGACACGCCACGAGATCGACGCCATTCGATTCAAGCACCGGCGTCACAACCTTGCATTTGTCGAAAGCGAGCGGGCAGCGCGGGTGGAAGGTGCAGCCGGAGGGCGGCGAAAGCGGCGACGGCAGTTCGCCCTTGAGCACGATCCTGTCGCGCTTGGCGTTGGCTCTCGCCATCGGCGTCGCGGAAAGCAATGCCCGCGTATAGGGATGCTGTGGCGCGCGGAACAGTTCCGCGCATTTCCCCTGCTCCACCACGCGCCCCAGATACATCACCATTACATCCTCGGCGATGTGCCGCACCACGGCGAGATCGTGGCTGATCAGGAGATACGCAAGCTTGTGCTTCTCCTGCAGATCGGCGAGCAGATTCAAAACCTGCGCCTGGATTGACACATCGAGCGCCGAGACAGGTTCGTCCAACACCAGCAAATCGGGATCGAGCATCAGCGCGCGCGCAATGGCGATTCTCTGGCGCTGCCCGCCAGAGAACATGTGCGGATAACGATCGTAGTGTTCGGGCCGGAGGCCAACGCTTTCCATCATGGCGCGGGCACGCTCGCGCCGCTCGCTGGCGGAGAGATCCGTGTTGATGGCTAGCGGCTCCTCGAGCGCGCGCCCGACCTTCTGACGCGGATTGAGCGGAGCCGTAGGGGTTCTGGAACACGATCTGCACGCGCGATCTCAACGCCTTTCGCTCCGCGCGGGATGCTTGCGCCACATCCTGTCCGGCAATGGAGAGCGTCCCCGATGTCGGCGGCTCGATCATGGTGACGATGCGCGCCAGCGTGGATTTCCCGCAGCCCGATTCGCCGACAACCGCCAGCGTCTTGCCGCGCTCCAGCGTGAAGCTCGCGCCATCGACCGCTTTCAGCGTTGCAGGATTGGAAAACGCGCCGCGCGAGACCTTGTAGTAGCGCGTAAGGTCTCTTGCTTCGACGACAATGGTCATGCGGCCTTCTCCGTACCCGGATGCGAGTCCGGCACTCCCTTGCGCAGCGGATAATGGCAGAGTGCGCCGTCGACCCGCATCGGCACGGCGCTCCGGCAAAGATCGGTGGCGAGCGGGCAGCGCGGCGAAAACAGGCAGCCGTTCGGCCTGTCGAATTGTCCTGGCACCACGCCCGCAATCGACACCAGCCTGCGGCCATTGGAGCGCTCAGGCAATGCTGCCAGCAAGGCAGCAGTATAGGGATGCCGCGGATCGCTGAAGAGGTCCGCGGCTTTGCGCTCCTCCACCTTCTGCCCCGCATATTGCACGCACACCCGGTCCGCGGTTTCGGCCACAACGCCCATCGAATGCGTGATCAACACGAGACCCATGCCGTTTTCCTTCTGCAGCTTGACGAGAAGCTCGAGGATCTGCGCCTGAATGGTGACATCGAGCGCGGTTGTCGGCTCGTCGGCGATAAGCAGTTTTGGGTTGCAGGCAATCGCCATGGCGATCATGACCCGCTGGTTCATGCCGCCCGAAAGCTGGTGTGGAAAAGAGGAAAGCCGCTGCTCCGGCGATGGGATGCCGACGTCACTCAGCAGCTTGATCGCAAGGTCGCGGCGGCCCTGCCGGTCGAGATCGAGATGCACCTTCATCGCCTCGGTGAGCTGGAAGCCGATGGTGAAGCAGGGATTGAGACTCGACGTCGGCTCTTGGAAGATCATCGCAATGTCCTTGCCGATGATCTGTCGCCGTTCCTTGGGCGTGAGCTTGAGCAGGCTCCGGCCCTCGAAATCCATCCGGTCCGCCGTCACCCGAGCCGTCCACGGCAGAAGCCCCATCACCGCCAGCATCGACACCGACTTGCCCGAACCAGATTCGCCAACAATTGCAAGTACTTCGCCCTTCTCAACGTGGAGCGAGACGGAATCGACCGCCCGGAACCAGCCGGATGCGGTCTTGAATTCGACGGTCAGGTTTTCGATGTCAAGCAGTGACATGTTATTGAACTGTTATACGGAGTGAACTACATAATGACTTGAAAAGGGATATTGACATGGTTGGCCCTATTCTACCTATCGTTTAGCTGATTTCCGGCGGCCAGTTCTGGGTCTGCTGGCGGCACCTTTCTTACGCTCTTCGAGTCGCTTAAGCCGCTTAAAAAGCGGTTCAAATTCGGATTCGGAAACGCTGCCCCATACTACAACCCTTTGATGCATTAACTGTTGTTGATCAAAGCTGGGAAAGTCGACCTTTCGGCTGCTTGACTGAAAGTCGCTTTTCCTGTCGGCAAGCTCCTTCTCGACTTCGCGTCTCGCCATCCACCCTGCTTCGGCGACTTTTTCGACGAGCCTTAGAGTGTAAACATGCCATTTGATCTTCTGAGGCTCGCGCAGGGCTCTGAATTCGGGCAGCGACAGCGCCTCAATGGCGAGGTTCAAATTCGATTCGAGATTGTAGTAATCCGTAATCGCCTCTATGGCCCGCCTGCCGAACTCGAATATGTGCGCCCGGTTCTCGTCGAAAATCGGGTTCGACGTATCCGATTTGCCGAAGCGATTTCCTTTTGGATCGTTAAGAAGCAGTTGAACCAGCTGCTCGCGGCGCGTCTTTGAATAGTACTCGGCCAGGCCAACAAGGTTTCCATTGATTTCGGCGTGGAACGCAATCAGCCGCTTGCAAAGAATATGTTCGCGGTCGATGATCTCGTTCTCGATCTCGATGTACTGTTTTTCAGCTCAAAGAATTTTGAGACCAGAATGCCGAGGAATCCGAGAACGGCTGCAAGCGTGACGCCGAGCAGCGCCGCGGACTCCCGAGAGATCTGCGATCCTCCATCTCGAAACACAAAGTATTTTATTACGAAAGCTACGATGCCGCATGAGACGAGAACATATAAGAAAAGCACCCACCACCATGTATCCAGGAGGTTTCTGAGTTCACTCAGCTTCTTGTCTTCAAATTCCGGCATTTGAACGATCCGAACCATTCTTGCCCTGTTGCTTGAAACGGGCATCGGCGCTATCATGTGCGATCTGAGAAAGGACCAGTGTCATGGCAAAACCTAAGCCTGGAAGCGGTTTTCAGAAGCCGGATCCGGGCCGCTTCCCGGATATTGACGAGCCTCTGAGGCGCCTGCCGTCCCAGCGATTTCGACAGGCTGGCGCGCGCCGTTTCGCCTTCCGACACCACCGTTTTGATCTGCCACACATAGTCGGCGTAGATATGCGCCTTGCGCTGCTTGTCCAGCGTATGAAAGGTCTCGCCGCGCAGATCGTCGATCAGCTTCTCCAGCTTGAACTCCTGCTTATAGTAAC